>RFWA01000351.1 GCA_009922295.1 Betaproteobacteria bacterium | reverse complement strand
ATCAGGTAGATGTCTTTGGGCAGAAAGCTGGCACCCAGCAGCCGCTCCAGCGCCGGCACCAGCACGTCGATGTTGAAGGCCACACCCAAGCCCAGCGCCAGGCCGGCCACGGTGCCTATCACCCCCACCATCGCGCCCTGCACCACAAAAATGCCCATGATGCTGCGCGGACTGGCCCCAAGCGTGCGCAAAATGGCAATGTCGGCGCGCTTGTCGGTCACCGTCATCACCAGGGTGGACACGAGGTTGAAGGCAGCCACCGCCACGATCAGCGTGAGGATGATGAACATCATGCGTTTTTCCACCTGCACCGCGGCAAACCAGGTGCGGTTCTGGCGTGTCCAGTCGCGCACCAGCACGCCCGGGCCCAGACGCAGCGCCAGCTCCGCCGCCACCTCGCGTGCCTGGTGCAAATCGCGCAGTTTCAGGCGTACACCACTGGCGCCTTCCAGCCGAAAAATACGCGCCGCGTCGTCCACGTGCATCAGCACCAGGCTGGCGTCGTACTCGTAGTGGCCCGAATCAAAGGTGCCCACCACCGTCATCTGCTTGAGCCGGGGCAGCACCCCGGCCGGCGTTACCTGGCCGCCCGGCGCCACCAGCGTCACCGGGTCGCCCATGCGCACGCCCAAGGCGCGGGCCAGTTCACCTCCCAGCACCACGCCAAATTCACCGGGGCGCAGGCGCAACAGGGCGTTGCCGCCAGACTGCTGCGCCAGGTCAGTCACACGCGGCTCCAGAGTCGGGTCAATGCCCCGGACCATGGTGCCTTTCATGTCCTCACCCCGCGCCAGCAGGGCCTGGGTCGCTATAAAAGGTGCAGCACCCACCACCTGCGGGTGGGCCCGTGCCGCGGCCAGGGTACCGGCCAGGTCGGGCAGTGCGGCGCCGTCAGCCGCATAGATTTCGATGTGCGAGACCACGCCCAACATGCGGTCGCGCACCTCTTTCTGAAAACCATTCATCACGCTCAGGACGATGATGAGCGCCGCCACCCCCAACGCAATCCCCAGCATGGACACGCCCGAGATGAACGAGATAAAGCCATTACGCCGCGTGGCGCGGCCCGCCCGGGTGTAGCGCCAGCCAAGAATGAGCTCGAACGGAAATTGCATGGGCCCAGCAGTTGAAAAACAGCTTCGATTGTGGCACCGCCCGATGGAGACCGATGCTGCCCAATACCACCAGCTTCCACCGCATACTGGACAATGAAGGCATGCATCTATTGATCCCGTTTGCGTTTGCCAGTTCCGAGGGCTGCGCACAAGCCTTCCGCCAGCTCAAACTGCCACAGCTGCAGGCACTGCTGCCCCGCCTGACAGCACGCCCCCCCAACAGCGGCGATGAATTCAGCCTGTCGCCGCCGCACGAGCGGGCTCTGGCGCAGGCCCTGGGCCTGAACGGCGACGATGGCCGCCTGCCCTGGGCAGCCCTGCAGGCCCGCAGCACAGAGGGCGCCTGGGCTTTTGTGAGCCCCTGCCACTGGCAAATTGGCGCCCTGCACATTGCCATGCACCACGCGCCGCTGCCTCAGTTCAGCGCAGAAGAGTCGCAAACCCTGCTGGCCGCCATGCAGCCTTACTTTGCTGAAGACGGCATCACGCTGCGCTACGAGCAGCCCCAGCGCTGGCTGGCGCAGGGCGAGATCTTCCGCGAGTTGGCCACCGCCTCGCTAGACCGGGTCGCCGGGCGACAGGTGGACAGGTGGATGCCCGACTCAGCAGCAGCCAGCAGCCTGAGGCGTTTGCAAAGCGAGATGCAGATGCTGCTCTACACCCACCCCATCAGCGAGACGCGCAACGAGCAGGGGCTGCTGCCGGTCAACTCGTTCTGGCTGCATGGCAGCGGCGCCTTGGCGGCCCTGCCCAGCCCGCCTGCCGGCAGCACCCCGCCGCAGGCGATCACCACCCTGCGCGAACCAGCACTAGCCGAAGACTGGGCCACCTGGACACAAGCCTGGCAGGCCCTGGACGCCGGTCCGGTGGCGGCTCTGGGTGCCGAACTGGCTGCCGGCCGGCCAGCCATGCTGACGCTGTGCGGCGAACGCCAGTCGCAAAGCTGGGTGGCTCAGCCCCAGGCCTTATGGCAAAAAATTATGAACAAAATCCGGCCCCAGCCCTTATCCACCCTTATTGAGGAGCTATGAAACTTATAGCAAGAGACATCCCACCCCGCAACGTCTGGGCCCTGGAGCAGGCCGGCGTGCATCCGCTGCTGGCGCAGCTGTATGCCGCTCGCGGCGTGCAAACGCCGCTGGAACTGGATGACGCGCTGGCCCATTTGCTGCCACCGTCTGAGCTGCTGGGCAGCGCGGCAGCAGCCACCCTGCTGGCCGACGCCATCGCCGCCGACTTGCGCCTTTGCATCGTGGCCGATTACGACTGCGACGGCGCCACGGCCTGTGCTGTAGCGGTGCGCGGCCTGAGACTGCTGGGGGCCAAGCATGTGCACTACCTGGTGCCCGACCGCGTGGTGGACGGCTACGGCCTCACACCCCCCATTTCCGAGCGGGTCAAGGCCAGCGGCGCTGACGTACTGATCACCGTGGACAACGGCATTGGCAGCATCGACGGTGTAGCCCGTGCCCGAGCGCTCGGCCTGCAGGTGCTGGTGACGGACCACCACCTGCCGGCAGTGCTGAACGGCCAGACCCTGCTGCCCGAGGCCGATGTGATCGTTAACCCCAACCAGCCCGGCTGCAACTTTGCCAGCAAGGCCATCGCCGGCGTCGGCGTGATGTTTTATGTGCTGCTGGCCCTGCGCGCCGAGCTGCGCCAGCGCGGCCGCTTTGCCGACGGCCCACAACCCAAGCTCGACAGCCTTCTGCCGCTGGTGGCGCTGGGCACCGTGGCCGACGTGGTGCGGCTGGACGCCAATAACCGCCGTCTCGTGGCCCAGGGGCTAAAACGGGTGCGAAGCCTTGCCATGCCTGCAGGTGTTGCTGCGCTTTTTGTAGCATCGGGGCGTCAGGCAGCCACGGCCACCACTTTCGATTTCGGTTTTGCGCTGGGCCCGCGCCTCAACGCCGCCGGCCGCCTGTCCGACATGACCCTGGGCATTGAGTGCCTGCTGACCGACGACGCCGGCCGAGCCACCGAACTGGCGCAGACGCTGGACAGCATCAACCGCGAGCGGCGCGAGATCGAGGGC
>RFWA01000036.1 GCA_009922295.1 Betaproteobacteria bacterium | reverse complement strand
CGTGCCCAGGGCTGCAGCACCCGCAGGTTGAAATCGAGCCCATTCATTTCGGCACGCAGTATCCAATGATCAATTTGCTGCGCAACCGGCCAGCCGGCAGAGGTCAATGCGGTCAGCCGCTCCTGGAACGCCGGAAGCCTGTTTTGTTTGTCTTGTAGGGCGGATGCACGGTAGTCCGGAACGCCATCAATGAGCAGGTGCGCTGCCTCGAAGGCGCGCCAATCAGCAAACAACGCCATCAGTTGGTCGATCATGAAGACTCCTGGCTTGATCGGATCGCAGTAAAAAATCGAGCTGGATCTGGCCGCAAAAGTAAAAAAAGCCGGCTTTCGCCGGCCTTTCCGCTTGGCCGCAGGGCCTGCTTACTTGAGGTGCTTGCCGATCAGGCCAGCCATTTCAAACATGGAAACCTGCGCCTTGCCGAACACTTCTTTCAGCTTGGCGTCAGCATTGATCATGCGCTTGTTGGTGGCGTCTTGCAGCTTGTGCTTTTTGATGTAAGTCCACAGCTTGCTGACCACTTCGGTCCGTGGCAGTGGGCTTGCGCCAACCACAGCCGCCAGGTGGGCGCTGGGTGTCAGGGCCTTCATGAAAGCAGCGTTTGCGACGCGTTTTTTAGCCGGGGCTGCTTTTTTGGCTGGAGCGGCCTTTTTCGCTGGAGCAGCCTTGACGGCTACTTTTTTAGCCGGAGCAGCTTTAGTGCCTGGGGCTGCCTTCTTGGCAGGAGCAGCTTTCTTGGCTGGGGCTTTCTTTGCAGTTGCCATGATGTATGTACCTTCTAGAAGTTAATAAGTCACCAGTGAAAAACCGCTTCTTCGCTGGCAGACCGCATGCTACTGGAGAAAGCATGTGTTTCATAGGGGAATATCCCTTTTTTCATTGGAGAGAGCCGATTTTTTTGCATTTTTGACCGTGATTGGTCCCACGCGTGTCGGCATGGTCGCCAGCATCACACCGAGAAGGGCCATGGCAAAGGCCACCAGTTGCAAACCGCCCAGCGTCTCACCTAGCGCCAGCACGCCGACCAGCGCCGCCGAAATGGGCAGCATCACAGTGAAAACACCAGCCCGGGCGGCGGGCACTGACTGCAAGCCGGTCATCCACAGCCACACCGTGCCAACGCTGGCTGCCAGCCCATAAAATAGGACCAGTGCCCAGATTGACCACGACACTGAGCCGAAGTCGAAGCGCAGGGCCAGGTAAAGGCCGATGGGCGTGCTCAGCGCCAGTCCCCACAGATTGATCAGGGCCGTGATCCTCTTGGGGCTGAGAACGCCGGTGAGCTTCTTGCCGATCACGGCGTAAGCTGACTCGCACAGCACTGCACCGAACACCAGCAGGTTACCCCATAGCCCGTTGTCATGAAGAAAATTGGCCTCCAGCCCTTGTCCTGATTGGCTCGCCAGCTCTGATTTTGATAGCGCAAGCAGGCCCAATCCCAATGCGGCACAGGCAATGGCCGCAGCCACCCGCAGGCTAATTCGCTCGCCCAGCCACCACCAGCTCAGCAGCGCGACCACCGCAGGTATCGACGCCAGAATGATGCCCGCCGAGACGGCGCTGGTCATGCTGACGCCGTAGAGCATGCAGATTGAAAACAAAACGTTGCCCAACAGTGACTCGACAAACACCAGCCGGCGGGTGGTGGGGGAAAGTGGAGCCTCTTGGGGTGGCTTTTTCAACCAGCTCACCATGGCGACGGCACCAATGCCAAAACGCATCCAGGCCAGCAGCAGCACCGGCAGCGCTAAGGCCAGCGGCTTCGACAGGGCTACATAGCTGCCCACCAATGACATGCTGAATGCCAAAAATAGGTAGGCGGTCAGAGGGTGAACAGACGGCGGCACAGGGCCAGGCAGCGGATGTTGGGTGTGCGCCACAGGGCGGGTTGCAAAATGCGTGAGTGGTGGAGGCCAGCATCATGCCTGATGCCTGGGCTTGTCTCGCTTGGGACCGGTTTGCTGAGAGACCGGCAAATTGGCACCATTGGCGCTGGTGTAAATGGTGTAAGTTCAAGTTTTGTCACATCAGTCAGGGGCAGTCATGGGTTTGGGCCAATTCGCATATGCCAACAGCAGCAACCGGTTCCTGGCCGTTGAACCGCTCGATGCGCAACGGTTTGCGGTCGTTGGCGTACCCTTTGATGGCGCAGTGACGAACCGGCCGGGAGCACGCTTTGGGCCGCAGGAGATCCGCCGTGCCAGCCTGATGCTGTGCGACGGCATTCACCCCTGGTTCGGTGTTTCACCGCTGGATGTGCTGGGCGACGCGCTCGACATGCGCTTGCCCAATGCATCTTCCCTCGCCCTGGTACGAGAACAGATTCAGGCGCAGGCAGCAGCCCTGATGGCGCGACACCACTGCGTGTTTCTGGGCGGTGATCATTCGGTCACCCTGCCTTTGCTGCGTGCTGCTCGGGCCCAGCATGGCGAACTGGCTCTGGTGCATTTTGACGCCCATTGCGACACCTGGCAGGACCATTTCGGTGAGCCGTCGGGCCATGGCACCTGGACCTATGAGGCGATCGCCGAAGGCCTGGTCAGTCCTGCGCACACGGTGCAGATTGGACTGCGCTCCAGTGGCGAGCGTGCGGCACGCGAGTATGTTCAGGACCGGGGTGGTTTGATCTTCACAGCGCGACAGCTGCGTGGGCTTGATGGCGCGGCCTTAGAACCCGTGCTGGCCAGCGTGCTGGAGCGCATCGGTCAGCGCCCCTGCTACTTAACGTTCGACATCGACTGTCTGGACCCGGCGTTTGCGCCCGGCACTGGCACGCCAGAGCCGGGTGGCCTGAGCAGCTCGCAGCTGCTGACTTTGCTTGAAGGGCTGGCGCCCCTGAACATGGTGGGCATGGACTGTGTGGAAGTGGCGCCGGCCTATGACCACGCCGAGTTGACCAGCTTGGCCGCGGCCACTTGTGTTTGGACCTACCTGTGTGGCCAGGTCGCCAAGTTGCCCCGCACCGTACCATGACATGCTGATTGACTCCGACACCCAACTCAATCGCCGGAGCTACTACGAGGGCAGCGTGGTTCGCCCGCTGCCGGCGCCGGCGTTGCAGGGCGACCTGGTGGCCGATGTGCTGGTCGTGGGGGCCGGCTTCGCCGGCCTGTCGGCGGCCATTGAACTCGCGCAGCGCGGGATGCGTGTGGTGGTCCTGGAGGCCGACCGAATCTGCAGCGGCGCCTCGGGGCGCAACGGCGGGCAGGCCATTGCTGGTTTTGCCAGTGGGCAAGGCCCCATGGAGCATCAACTCGGCCGCAGTGACGCCCGGTTGGCCTGGGACATGTCGCTGGAGGCGGTGGGCCTGATCGATGAGCGCATTGCCGCCTTCGGCATTGACTGCGACCGAGTGCATGGCTACCTGCATGTGGCCGAGACTGTGGCCAAAGCGCGGCGGCTGGAAGCGGAGATGGCCGGTCTGGCGCGAGATTATGGGTTTGCCACCGACTTCGCCAGTGGCACGCAGACCCGGCGGCTGATCGACAGCCCGCGCTACCAAGCAGCCGCCTATGACCGGGTGTCAGGCCATTTGCACCCGCTCAAGTACGGGCTTGGGCTGGCTGTGGCCGCCCGTGCGCTGGGGGTGACGATCTGCGAGCATTCGCCCGTGCTCGGCCTGAGCCGCGGAGCCCGGCTGCAGGCCCGCACGGCCGGCGGTTCAGTCACCGCCGCGTTCGGCGTGCTGGCCGGTAACTGCACGCTGGGCGAGTACGGGCCGCAGGTGGCGCCAGACATAGCGCCCCGCATCATGCCGGTGGGCACCTACATGGTCAGCACCGCACCGCTGGACCCGGCCCTGTGCCGGCAGCTGATACCTTCTAACGCGGCGGTTTGTGACACCAATTTTGTGCTGGATTACTTTCGTTTCAGCGCCGACCACCGCCTGTTGTTTGGTGGCCGGGTGAGCTACACCACACGTACTCCTGAACGGCTGGAACAGTTGATGGCGGCGCGCTTGCACCAGGTTTTTCCGCAACTCAGGGATGCGCCGATCGAGCATGTGTGGGGAGGCTTCGTCGACATCAGCATGAACCGAACGCCTGACTTTGGCCGGTTGGGGGACAACCTTTACTACTTGCAGGGTTTCAGCGGGCACGGCGTGGCGCTGACGGGTTTTGCGGGCCGGCTGGTGGCCGAAGCGGTAGCAGGTCAAGCGGAACGATTTGACCTGTTTGCCAGGCTCAAGCACCAGCCCTTTCCCGGCGGGCGCCTGATGCGCATGCCTACCCTGGCACTGGCAATGCTGTTTTACCGCTTGCGCGACGCCTGGTGAGGTCGTTGCAGGGCAGCCAGAAGGGTGCGTGCCAACAACGGGCCACATCGCTCAATGTCGGCTAAATGGGTGTAGCCGTAACCTATCACCAGGCCACGCGCATCTTGTCGCTTCAGACAATAGGCTGACAGTGGCCGCACCGTGAGCCCAACCAGCGCCAGTTGCTCTGCCAGTCCAACGTCGTCTGCATCCTCTGCCAGTCGGAGACACAGGTGCAGACCCTGCTCCGCCCCCGTGATTCGGGCCAGTGGTCCCAGGCAGGGTTGCAGTGCTGCCAGCAGGCAGCGCCTTCGCTCGGCATAACTTTGCCGGGCTCGGCGCAGGGCGCTGGCGAAATGCCCCATTTCAATGAACTCTGCCAGGGCAGCCTGCAAAGGCAATTGGCCGGGCCGGTTCAGGTCGTAATGGGCTAGTCGGAACGCCGAGACCAGTTGTTTGGGCACGACCAAATAGCCCAATTTGAGCCCGGGGTAGAGCACTTTGGAGAATGAACCCATGTACAGCACCCGTTCATCGGTATCCAGGCCTGCTAGCGACGATATGGGCGGGCCGCTGAAACGGAACTCGCTGTCGTAGTCGTCTTCAAGCACCCAGGCCTGGTGCCTGCGGGCGATCGACAAAATCTCATGCCTCCGCACCAGGCTCATGACTGCGCCGGTCGGGTATTGGTGGGATGGTGTGACATAGATCAGTCGCGGCGGCATGAGCTCGTCGGCGGTGCGAGGGGCGATGCCATCTTGATCCACCGAAACCGGGTGGGGGTGGAGGTCGGCGGACATGAACGCTTTGATCGCGCCCCAGTAAGCGGGGTCTTCCAGCCAGACGGTATCGCCGTGATCCGCCAGCAGTTGCGCGCACAAGGTTAGGGACTGCTGGGTGCCGCTGGTGATGATCACCTGATCAGAGTCCAGCGGTACGCTTCTAAACACGCGAAGGTAGTGCGCAAGTGCCCGTCGCAAGGGCGCATAGCCACCGGAGTCACTGTAGTCGAGCATGTCGTGATAAGACATGCGCCAGTGCTTGTTTTGCAGCCGCTGCCAAAGTGCGACCGGGAAAGCGCTGAAGTCGGCGATGCTCGAGCTGAATGGTTGAACCTCGAGTTGGTTTGCGCAGTACGTCGAAGCCAGGGCATCGCCCCGGTTCGATAGTTTGGGTGCAGCGCGTTCCTGGGCTGCTCTGCGGTTGCCTGACGCCTTGGGCACGTTGTCCTGAACAAATGTGCCACTGCCAATGTGGCTGACCAGATAGCCCTCGACGATCAGCTGATTGATGGCGGCGATCACGGTGTTGCGCGATAGCTTGAGATCCGAGGTTAGCTCCCTGCTAGATGGCAGGCGGTCGCCGGCGCCTAGTTTTCCATCAAGAATAGCGCGGCGAATCGCCGAGTAGAGCTGTCGATGAAGGGCCTTAGGCGAACGAGTGTGCCACGGCTCGAATAGGCCGATGGGCGGCCGGTTTCGGAATTTGCAAGTGGTCTCACCTTTTATCAATAAATTGGCCCTAGTGCAGGTCCAAGGCAGAGTTCACAATGATTAACACAACAACTCGGAGACTTCCATGCTGACAGACAAAAACAGACCGGAAAATCGTTTTTCAATTCGCAAGGCTTGCCTGTGCATTGGCACAGCATTGGCCCTGACCGCTGCTTCAGCCACGGTGATGGCGCAATCCAAACAGTTGCTCATTTACAGCTGGTCCAACTATATTCCCCCTAACTTGATCAAGCGTTTTGAATCAGAAACAGGCGTCAAAGTAAGTCTTGACTCCTACGACAGCAACGACGCCATGCTCGCCAAACTCCAGGCGGGTGGCGGCGGGTATGACATTGTGGTGCCGACCAACTCGGTGCTGGCCACGATGATCCGTTCCGGGCTCTTGCTGAAGGTCGAGGCATCCAAGTTATCAAATTTCAAAAATGTGGCTGTGCCGCATGACAAGCCCGAAGCCGACAAGGCGCGGGATTATTCTGTCCCTTATTTGATCGGATCTTCCGGTTTCACCTATGACGCCGCCAAGGTTCCCGGTGGAAAACTCGAGGAAAGTTGGAAGGAGTTTTTCGATCCCCGTCCGGAACTTGTTGGGAAGATAGCGGCCCTGAACGATCAGGGGGAGATGTTCTCTGCCGCGGCGATTTACCTGAATATGGACACCTGCACTGAAAACCCGGCTGACGCCCAGAAAATTCTTGAATTACTCGAAAAGCAAAAGCCGAAATTGAAAATCTACTCATCCTCAGGGACGATCGATCGGGTCGCTGCCGGTGAGGTGGTGATGCATCACCAGTGGAATGGTGCCTCGCACCGGGCCAAGACCAAGTTGTCGACGGCTGTCTATGTCTATCCTGTCGAGGGGCTTAACTTGTGGGGGGATAACTTTGCCGTTCCCAAGGGTGCGCCAAATCCTGACAATGCGAAGCTGTTCTTGAATTGGATGATGGACCCGAAAAATGCAGCGGAAGCCTCTAATTTTTCCGGCTACAACAATGCGATCAAAGGTGCCGAGGCCTTCATGAATGCTGATTTACGCAGCAGTCCGGCCATCAATACGCCCGATGCACTGAAAAGCCGGTTTCGCCCGGTCAAAGACTGTTCTTTGAAAAATCGTGAGTTGCGGGACGGTGTGTGGACCCGGCTGCGCCGCTGATCGTGTTGTTCAATAACTCGCCTCGACTTGCGGTGTATTGGCTTCGATACGTTGCATGAACGGGGTTGCCATTGATTTCGCCCGGGTAAGTAAGACTTACCCGGGCGCTTCTCAGCCTGCGCTAGATGGCATTTCGCTGTCGATTCGCCAAAATGAATTCTTCACACTGCTGGGCCCTTCTGGATGTGGAAAGACGACGCTGCTGCGGATGATCGGCGGTTTTGACCATCCCGATTCAGGGGACATCACCTTGTCGGGCATCAAAATTGGTCGAACCCAAGCCCATTTGCGGCGCGTCAACACCGTTTTTCAGAGTTATGCGCTGTTTCCGCACATGACCGTGGCGCAGAACATTGGTTTTGGCTTGGAGATGCTGAACCATTCTCGGGGCGCGGTGAGGCAGCGGGTCGACGAAGTCATGGGCTTGCTGCGCTTGGATGGCTTGGGGGATAGATACGCGGAGCAACTGTCAGGCGGCCAGCAGCAAAGGGTGGCACTGGGCAGAGCGTTGGCGCCCAAACCCGAGGTCCTGTTGCTCGATGAGCCGCTGTCCGCGCTTGACTTGAAATTGCGTAAAGCGATGCAAGTCGAGCTCAAACGCTTGCAGGGCCAGACTGGTATCACTTTTGTTTTTGTTACGCATGACCAGGACGAGGCCTTGGCGATGTCAGACCGAATTGCAGTGATGCAAAGCGGAGTCATTCGACAAGTCGGGCGACCTGATGAAATTTATGAGCGGCCAGCTGATTTGTTCGTCGCTGAATTCATCGGCGATGCGAATTTCCTGGAAGGTACCTGCTGTGCGCGATCAGGCGCTGACGGCGAATTCCAGCTGGACGGGCAAGGTGACCAGGCGCCACGGATAACAGTGGACAACGTTGGGCATGTGGCAGTGGGCCAAAAAGCGGTTTTGATGATTCGACCGGAGCGAGTCAGGGTCGTGGCAGGGGCGGGTGCTGCATTGACCGGACGGGTGTTTGAGACCATTTACAGCGGTAGCAGCCGCATGGTGCATGCGAAGCTGCCCAACGGCACCTTGCTGCGTGCGCGGCTTGATGGCCTGCCTGAGAGTGGGGCGCTGACGGACGAAGTCGGCTTCTACATGGATTCTGCGGCTCTGACGGCATTTGTCCGATGAATGAGCAACGCCTGAGCAACCTGACCTTGCTCTCGCCCGCGGTCCTGTTTTTGGCGGCGTTCATCCTGGCACCTTTGCTTCTGATGCTGTATGTGTCGGTTCTGGAGCGTGGGCCGTTTGGCGGTGTGGTCTGGGGCAGTCATACCGGCATTGCCTACCAAAAATTGCTTTACGAGCGTGATCTCCTGGGTCGGCTCTCGTTCAACAGTGACTACATCGCCATCTTTGCCCGGTCATGCCGGCTCGCCGCCATGACGACCCTGATCACCTTCCTGATTGCTTTGCCCACCGCCTTGTACATGTCAACGCTGTCACGCAAGCAGGCTGCCTGGATCCTTTTTCTGGTCACGATCCCTTTTTGGACAAACTTGTTGGTTCGCAATTTCGCTTGGATCCTCATTTTGAGGGGTGGGGGCGTGCTTGACACGTTCATGCAATGGACAGGCTGGGTGACGCAACCCCTCGATATTCTCTACACCCCCTTGGCGACGGGCATTGGCCTAACCTATTCATTCCTGCCTTTCATGATCTTGCCTATTTATGTGGCCTTAGAGCGCATCGACCCATCGGTGATTGAGGCCGCTTTTGATCTGGGCGCTAACCGGCTTCGGGTACTGCAAAGGGTGGTGCTGCCCCTGGCGATGCCCGGGATCGTCGGCGGAGCAATCCTGGTGTTTGTGCCCTGCCTGGGCGCTTATGTCAGCCCGGAGCTGCTCGGCGGAGGCAAATCGCTCATGATTGGCAACCTGGTTCAGGCGCAATTTGGCGCATCCCGCAACTGGCCTTTTGGTGCCGCTTTGGGTATCGTCTTGGTGTTGGCTCTGCTCCTGGTGATGGCAATGGCGGCTCTGGCAAATCAGCACAAAAAGCGAGTCTCGAGATGAGCCGGCATAAGCTTTTAAGAAGCCGGATCAACGCGACGGTGGCGGCGTTGGCCATTTTGTTTCTTTACCTGCCTATCGTCACGCTGGTGGTCCTGTCATTCAATGACAACGACCTGACAACGATCTGGACCACTGTCAGTGTGAAATGGTATCTTGCGGTGCTGCAAAATGGCGATATCCTGCGGGCCACCAAAAATTCGCTGATGGTCGCCTGTGCTGCGACATTTTTTGCGACATGCATGGCCACTTTGGCGGCGCTGGGGATGGTCCGCATCAGCCGAGGGCCGAGGGTGCTGTTGGAGGGCCTGCTGGGATTGCCGCTGCTGGTACCTGAAATCGTCACGGCAGTTGCGTTGCTCATTTTGTTTGTCCTGATTGGTTTCCCGCTTGGGTTGACTTCAGTCACCGTCGCACACACAGTTTTTTGCATCCCTTTCGCTTACTACCCGATCAAGTCACGCTTGGCCGCGCTGGATCAAAGCTTGCTCGAGGCTGCCAGCGACCTGTATGCATCCCCCAGGCGTCGATTTTTTCGGGTCGAATTACCGTTACTGAGTTCTGGCATCTGTGCGGGTGCCTTGCTGGCATTCATCAGCTCTCTCGGCGATTTCGTCATTACCTATTTTGTGGCTGGACCGGGCGCGACCACACTGCCGATTTACATATTTGGCCTGATTCGCTTGGGTGTCACGCCGGAAGTCAACGCCCTCTCTGCCATTTTTCTATGCGCATCGATCGTGATGATTTCTATCGCCTTTGTACTGCTCCAAAGCATCAGCGAGCAAAAAAAGCCTAGAGGCGCTGCGTGACGGATAGTCAATCTTCGGCAAAAACGATGGCCCCCGTCGATGACCAAGCCCGACAAGGGCCGAATTTGGCCAATTGGCGCCTGGCGCCTTTCAGTCAATGGTCTTTTTCGCATGTCAGCGAGCTGATCCCCAGCGCCATGATCGCCCACGATCCATCCTGCGTGGCGATCATGGAAGAGGTCCCTTCGGCGATTGGTGCCATCGCGTATCAAACAGCGGTGGGTGAAGTCGGTACGGTCGCCAGTATGTTGGCCAACTCCAGCACCGACGGCTTCCTGGTACTCCATCGCGGCACTATCGTTGCGGAACACTATGCGGGCCAGTTCGCTAGACACCGGACTCACATTGTTTTTTCCGTTAGCAAATCGATCACTGGGTCACTGGCCGGGGTGTTGGTTGGCTCAGGCCAATTGGACCCTATGGCGAATGTGCTTCATTACCTGCCTGAAATGGCTGGCTCCGCGTATGCAGATACCCAGGTGCGTCACGTCCTCGACATGACCGTCGCCATTGACTTCGAGGAGGCCTACCTTGATCCACACAGTGACTTCATGCGGTACCGCCGGGCCATCGGCTGGAATCCCGTGCAGGGTCAGGAGTCCGCGTCTGATTTGCGGAGCTTTTTGTCCAGCACGCGTCGCGCTAGCGGCCAGCACGGCCAAATCTATCATTACGTTTCCCCTAACTCGGATCTCTTGGGACTGATCCTGGAGCGTGCTGCAGGTGTCAATTTCTCCGAACTCCTGAGTCAGCACATCTGGCGACACATCGGCGCAGAGATGCCCGCACAGATCACGCTGGACCGCTTAGGAGCGCCCAGAGCGGCTGGTGGCGTCAGCGCGACCCTGCGTGATCTGGCGAGATTTGGCGATGTGATGCGTTGTGATGGTGTGAATAACGGGCGACAGGTTATTCCACAAGCATGGATCGACGACATCCTGGTGGGTGGCGATCCAGATGCCTGGCGGCGCGGCGGCATGTCGGCATTCATCAAAGATGGCCGATACCGAAGCTGTTGGTACATCGTCGACCGTCAGCGCGAGACCTTCTGCGCGATAGGTATCCATGGCCAATGGATTTACATTGACCGTCGCGCTGAAGTAGTCATTGTCAAACTGTCTTGCCAACCTACACCAGAGGACGACGCGACAGACAGGCAGGTCTTGGCCGCCTTCTCAGCGATTGCCAGCACCCTTGCCTGAGTCGTTCGGGCATTGTCGACATGAAGAGCCCGCCGAAGGAGCGGGAAGGTCGCCGCACAGGAACAATCAAGGAAGTCTTGGTGTCACTGGGTCCTTTGCTTTGTGCGCCAATGGCTCTGTACTCAGGCATTTCTGAGGTGAAAATGAGTTGGCATGCCAGGGTCAACAATGGCCTGGTACGTGCTATCGGAGACAGCCATGTACGACAAAAAAGTATTGAATTTCAATGACCTCGAACAATGGCTCAACGAGCGTCGTGTCACGGAGGTGGAGTGCCTGGTGCCAGACCTGACTGGGGTCGCCCGCGGCAAGATTCTGCCCCGCACCAAGTTCACTGAAGACCGAGGCATGCGCTTGCCGCAGGCTGTCGTGGCCATGGGGGTTACTGGGGAGTTTCCCGAAAGCGGGCCCTATTACGATGTGATCGACCCAACCGACAGGGACATGCAGCTGCGCCCCGACCCTTCCACAGTGCGTATCGTGCCCTGGGCCACCGACCCGACCGCGCAGGTGATCCATGACTGCTTTGACAACCAAGGCAAGCTGGTGCCTTTTGCGCCCCGCTCGGTGCTGCGCCGCGTGTGTGAACTGTTTGCTGCCGAGGGCCTGCAGCCCATTGTGGCGCCCGAGCTGGAGTTTTACCTGACCGCCCGCAACACCGACCCGAATACGCTGCTGCGCGCACCGGTGGGGCGCAGCGGCCGAGCCGAGACCTCTCGTCAGGCCTACAGCATTGATGCGGTGAATGAATTTGACCCGCTGTTCGAGGAAATCTACGACTACTGCGACAAGATGGAGCTCAACGTCGACACCTTGATCCACGAGGTGGGCGCCGGGCAGATGGAGATCAACTTTTTCCATGCCGAGCCGCTCGGGCTGGCCGATGAGGTGTTTTTCTTCAAGCGCACGGTGCGGGAGGCAGCTTTGCGCCATGACATGTATGCCACCTTCATGGCCAAACCGATTGCCGGCGAGCCGGGTAGCGCCATGCACGTGCATCAGAGCATTTTGAACAAAGCAACCGGCCTGAACATCTTCAGCAACCCGGACGGCTCTCCGTCCGAGGCCTTCATGCATTACATCGGCGGTCTACAGCGCTACATCCCGGCGGCGATGGTGCTGGTGGCGCCCTACGTCAACAGCTACCGGCGCCTGTCGCGCAATACCGCGGCCCCGATCAACATCGAATGGGGCTACGACAACCGCACCGTGGGTATCCGTTCGCCGATTTCTGCGCCCGAGGCGCGCCGGGTCGAGAACCGCGTGATCGGCGCAGACGCCAACCCCTACGTCGCCTTGGCCATGACGCTGGCCTGCGGTTACCTGGGTCTGAAGAACAAGATCAAGCCGAAGGCCGAGATGAAAGGCGACGCCTACCTCTCGCCCTACGCGCTGCCGCGCAGTCTGGGCGAGGCGCTCGATTGGTTGCGCCGCGAGTCGGACCTGCACGAGGTGCTTGGCAAGGAGTTCATCACCGTGTACGCTGAAATCAAGGAACTGGAATTCGACGAATTCATGAAAGTGATCTCGCCCTGGGAGCGAGAGCATTTGTTGCTTCATGTCTGAACGCCAGCCCAATTACCCCGAGGAAACCCAAACCATGAACGTATTGGTCGACACCGCCCTGATCCAATCCCTGGACAGTGCCCATTTTTTGCACCCCTTCACCGATTTCAAAGACCTGTCAGGCCGCGGCGCTCGGGTGATGGTGCGCAGCGAGGGCATTTACGTCTGGGATTCGGAGGGCGCACGGGTGCTGGATGCCATGAGTGGCCTGTGGTGCGTCAACGTCGGCTACGGCCGGCGCGAGCTGGCCGATGCCGCCCATCACCAGATGATGACGCTGCCCTACTACAACAGCTTTTTCCAGACCACCAATGTGCCGGCGGTGCAGCTGGCGGCCAAGCTGGCCAGCTTGGCGCCCAATGCTGGCGAGCGTAGTTTTCAGCACGTGTTCTATTCCTCCAGCGGTAGCGAAAGCAACGACTCCAATGTCCGCATGGTGCGTCGCTATTGGGACCTGCTGGGGCAGCCGCAGCGCAAGGTCATCATCAGCCGTATCAACGCCTACCACGGCAGCACCATGGCAGGTGCATCGCTGGGCGGTATGAGTGGCATGCATGCGCAGGGTGATTTGCCGATTCCCAACATCACCCACATCGAGCAACCCTATTTCTTCGAGAACGGCCTGGCCGGCGAGACGGCAGACGAGTTCGGCGTGCGCGCGGCGGG
>RFWA01000350.1 GCA_009922295.1 Betaproteobacteria bacterium | reverse complement strand
CGAGATCGGTGAAGGCGCCTGGATGCTGGGCATGGGCCACTACCGCCTGTTCATCATTGTGGTGTGCGCTGCCCTGACGCTGGGTCTGCAGTTCGTGCTGGCCCGCACCCGCTTTGGTAGCCGGCTGCGCGCCGCGGTGGACGACCAGCGCGTCGCTGCCGGCCTGGGCATCAACGTCAACTGGGTGTTTTTGGGCACCTTCGCCGTCGGCTCCGGCCTGGCCGGCCTGGGCGGCGCTTTGGGCGCCGAGGTGCTGGGGCTGGACCCGAGCTTTCCACTGAAGTACATGATTTACTTTCTGATCGTGGTGGCGGTGGGCGGCACCACCAGCATCACCGGGCCGCTGCTGGCGGCGCTGCTGCTGGGCATTGCTGATGTGGCGGGCAAGTACTACATCCCCAAACTTGGCGCCTTCATTGTTTACAGCCTGATGATCGCCATCCTGATCTGGCGCCCACAAGGCCTGTTTGTGCGCCAAGGCAGCAAAGCATGACGCCGGTACAAGCTGCCTTGTTGGCCGATGGGCGCTGGAAGCCCTGGGAATACGCGCTGTGGCTGCTGGCACTGGCCTCGCCGTGGCTGCTGTCCAGCCATGCGCTGATCATCAATGAGATTGCCATCGTCGCCCTGTTTGCGCTGTCGCTTGACCTGATCCTGGGCTACACCGGCATTGTGTCGCTAGGGCATGCGGCGTTTTTTGGCATGGGCGCCTACACCGCCGCCCTTCTCGCCAAATGGGTCACGCCCGACCCGCTGCTGGGGCTGCTGGCCGGGGTGGCGGTAGCGACACTGCTGGGCCTGTTGTGCAGTTTCACCATCCAGCGCGGCAGCGACCTGACGCGCCTGATGGTCACCCTGGGGGTCGGCCTGATTTTGCTGGAGCTGGCCAACAAGCTGGACTGGCTCACCGGTGGTGCTGATGGCCTGCAGGGCGTGGTCATGGGCCCGCTGCTGGGCCGTTTTGAGTTCGATTTGGCCGGCCGGGTGTCGGCCTGGTACTCGCTGAGCGTGTGCCTGGTGTTTTTTTTGTTGGCCCGACGGCTGGTGCAGTCGCCATTTGGCGCGACGCTGATGGCTGTGCGCGACAACCGGCTGCGTGCCATGTCCATCGGCATACCTGTGACAGCCCGGCTGACCACGGTGTACACCATTGCAGCCGGCGTGGCCGGTGCGGCAGGGTCACTGCTGGCGCAAACCAGCGGCTTTGCCTCGCTGGAGCTGTTTGCCTTTGACCGCTCGGCCGATGTGATGCTGCTGCTGGTGATCGGTGGTACTGGTTGGCTTTATGGCGGTATTTTTGGTGCCATTGTGTTCAAGGTGATGCAGGACCTGCTGTCGGCGGTAACGCCGCAATACTGGCTATTCTGGATGGGCTTGTTCCTGGTGGTGCTGATGCTGGTTGGGCGTGAGCGGCTGCTGCGGCCCTGGACCTGGCTTGGCAAGGCCCGCTCATGAGTGCCCCGGTGCTACAGGCCACGAACCTGGTGATGCGCTTTGGCGGCATCACCGCGACCAACCAGGTCAGCCTGAGCCTGGCGCGTGGCGCCCGCCATGCCCTGATCGGCCCCAATGGTGCCGGCAAAACCACACTGATCAACCTGCTGACCGGTGTGCTCCAACCGACCGAGGGGCGCATCCACCTGGATGGCCAGGACATCACTGAACTCGCTCCGCACCAACGCGTCAAGCGCGGCATGGTGCGCACCTTCCAAATCAACCAGTTGTTTGACAGCCTGACGCCATTGCAAACACTGGCCCTCACCGTGTCGCAGCAGCGCGGACTGGGCAGCCGTTGGTGGCAAGCGCTCGGGCGCCAGACGGCGGTGGCTGAGCGATGTGAGCAGCTGTTGGAACAGTTTCATCTGACTGAGGTGATGAACCAGGAGACTCGCTTGCTCCCCTATGGCAAGCGCCGTTTGCTGGAGATCGCCATTGCCCTGGCCTGTGAACCCCGGGTGCTGCTGCTCGACGAGCCTGTGGCAGGCGTGCCGGCCGGAGAGCGCGAAGAGTTGCTGCAAACCGTGGCCGCCCTGCCGGCCGATGTGTCCGTGCTGCTGATCGAACACGACATGGACCTGGTCTTCAGCTTTGCCAAACGCATGACGGTGCTGGTCAACGGCGCCGTGCTGACCGAGGGTGACCCGAAGGCCATTGCCAACGACCCCCGTGTGAAAGCCGTCTATCTGGGGCAGGGCCATGACTGAGCTGCTCACAGTGGACCAACTGAGCGCCGGCTATGGCGAGGCCGTGGTGCTGAGTGACGTGTCCTTCGAGTTGCCGCAGGGCGAGACGCTGGCCCTGCTGGGGCGCAATGGCACGGGCAAAACCACCCTGATCAACACCATCGCTGGCGCCACCCGGCAGCACGCGGGCAGCATCTGGCTCGGCAGTGGCGCCGGGCGCGCAGCACTGCACAGCCTGCCCTCGCATGCACGCGCGGCGGCCGGCATTGGCTGGGTGCCGCAAGAGCGCAATATTTTCAAATCGCTCACAGTGCATGAGAACCTGACTGCCGTGGCGCGGCCAGCACGTACAGGTGCCACCTCAACGCCCTGGACGCCACAGCGGGTGTACGAGATGTTTCCCCGACTGGCAGAACGCAAAGGCAATCTGGGCACGCAGCTGTCTGGGGGTGAGCAGCAAATGCTGGCGGTGGGCCGCGCCCTGGTGCTGAACCCGCGCCTGCTGCTGCTGGACGAGCCTCTGGAGGGTCTGGCCCCCATCATCGTGGAGGAGCTGCTGCGCGCCATCGCCCGCATCACCCGCGAAGAGGGCCTGAGCGCCATCATCGTAGAGCAGCACCCACAAGCGATATTGGCAATCTCGCACCGCGCGCTGGTGCTGGACCAAGGGCGGGTGGTGCACCG
The DNA here is from genome assembly GCA_009922295.1 of Betaproteobacteria bacterium. GTDB lineage: Bacteria > Pseudomonadota > Gammaproteobacteria > Burkholderiales > Burkholderiaceae_C > Rhodoferax. The sequence goes on along the minus strand of RFWA01000350.1, from coordinate 287 downwards.
TGGCAGCGCCTCGGACCTGCTGGCGCAACCCGCCTTGCTTAACCAGCTGCTGGGTGTGGCGCGTTCAGCGGGCTAAGTTGTATTTGCAGTGGAGTGCTATTCATGGCTCTTAAAAACCCCTCGCTAGTGGCCGCCGATGTCAATGCAGCAAATGCACGCGGCCAGGCGCTTTTGGCGGGTACGCCGACAGCTGTAACTGCGCGTTTTGACCGTCGTGTGGGGCGCGTCGTCATTGCGCTGAGCACTGGGCTGGAAATTGGCTTCAAACCACACGATGCTCAAGGACT
>RFWA01000349.1 GCA_009922295.1 Betaproteobacteria bacterium | reverse complement strand
CATTGAGCGATTCGATCAAAAACCGCAGCGCTGCCCGGTCATGCTCACTCAGGCGCAGCGACAGGGCTTGGCTGTGCAGGTGGCTTTGCAGCGACTCCTGGGAGCGGGCCAGTTCCGTGGCGTCCACCGCATCATCGCCGTCCAGGTTGTTGCCCTTGGCGCGGGCCTCGCCACCCCACTCACTGTCGTCAGGTGCGAGCGAAGCGCTGCCATCACCCTCCCAGCTCTGGCCATCGTCGTCCAGAGTCGCGGACGGGGCATCGTTTTCGACTACAGCCCTAGTCTCAGTTGGATAGTCTGCTCCTGTATATGCAGCAGACTCTGCCTCCAGATCGTCGCTGCGGACCGGTGCATCAGCCTGTGCCAGACCAAAGTCCTCGCGCGGTGCCTCGGTGGCCTCGCGCTCAAGAAATGGGTTGTCGTCCAACATCTGGTCGACTTCCGAGCTCAACTCCAAGGTGGACAACTGCAGCAGGCGAATCGACTGCTGCAACTGCGGCGTCAGGGCCAGATGCTGCGAGGCCCGCAGCGAGAGGCCCTGCCTCAACGCGCACTCCCACTCAAGGCATCAGCCGGCACAAGCCACGATACAAGCGGCAATCCCATCACATCCTGAAGTGTTCGCCCAGATAGACACGACGCACGTCGGCATCGTTGACGATCTCGGCAGGCGTGCCTTCTGCCAGGACACGCCCATCACTGATGATGTAGGCGTGATCACAAATACCCAGGGTTTCGCGCACGTTGTGGTCGGTGATCAGCACGCCGATACCCCGGTCTTTGAGGAATCGGATGATGCGCTGGATCTCGATCACCGCAATCGGATCGATGCCGGCAAAGGGCTCGTCGAGCAGAATGAACCGCGGCTGGGTGGCCAGCGCCCGCGCTATTTCCACACGACGCCGCTCGCCGCCCGACAGGGCGAGCGCAGGACTCTGCCGCAAATGCTGTACCCGCAAGTCATTCAGCAGCGCATCGAGTCGGTGGTCGATGGCGTCGCGCGTCAGCGGCTTTCCAGCCGCATCGCGCTGCAGCTCCAGCACAGCCCGCACGTTGTCCTCAACGTTGAGCTTGCGAAAGATCGACGCTTCCTGCGGAAGGTAGCTCAAGCCCAGGCGGGCCCGGCGATGGATCGGCATGTGCTCAACCGATTGGCCATCGATGCGGATGTCACCGGCGCTGGGTCGCTCCAGGCCGACGATCATGTAAAAGGAGGTGGTCTTGCCCGCCCCATTGGGACCAAGAAGGCCCACCACTTCGCCTTTCCGCACCACCAGGGACACGTCCTTGACCACCTTGCGGCTGCCATAGGCCTTTGCCAGGTGACTGGCTTCGAGTCGGCTGACCCCGTCTGAGGCGCTGATTCGGGCCTGAGGCGCGTTCAGGGTGGCCTGTTCGCTCACTTACGTACCTCGCCCAGCGCGTTGCTGGGCCGCAGTGCCGGCGCCGCCGACCCTGCCTTCGGCGGGTTGGTCCCCGCGTCGTCGGGCTTGGGCATCAGCATGGCACGAACCCGTCCAGCAGGTGCGCCAGTAGTGCCTTGCGCCAAGCCACCATCGATATTGAAAACCTCGGTGGTGTTATCAAACAAAATAACTTGGCCGGTCAACTCATCGTTCAGCACAGTACCTCGGTAGCGCCGCATTTGGGCCTGCTTGATGAACTTGACCGTATCGGCACGGCCATCGTACTCAATGGTTTCGGCCTCGCCCTCGATATACTCATCAACACCTTCGCGCTTCTGGCGGTAAAACGCCAGCTTGCCGGGATCTGCGCTGACCAGCCCGTACTGGTTGCCTTGCGCGTCCTGCCGCACCTCGATACGGGCGCCTCGGATCATGATGCTGCCTTTGGTCACGATGACCCGCCCGGTGAAAACACTGGTCTGCTTCTGCTCGTCGTGGCGCAGTGCGTCGGCCTCGACGTTCATCGGTTTGTTGCGATCAGCTTTTTCAGCATGGGCAGATCCAGCGAACGCAGACAGCGCCGCTATCAAAAGCCAGGGGAACAATGAGTATTTCATAAGGCACGATTCTTGCGGTATGGGATCAAGCCCATTGTACGGCCGCACCAACCCGCACCGAGCACCCGGCGCGTCAATCGCGCCCTTGTGCTCCGAAACCAAGCAAGCCACAAGCGACTCTGCAGCCTTTGCCAAAGGCCAGGCCAGCGGCCAGAAGTAGCCTAATCAACGACCACTGCGAACTTCGCCGGTCAGGAATTCCACCACTTGCAGTGCACGCTCCATGCTGCGTGCCAGGCTTCCATCGGTGTAGAAGCGACCGGCAACACCCAGTGCCGGCACGCCTTCCACCCGGTAGGCATTCTGCAGTTGCGCACCGCGAGTGGCCTTGGTGGAGATAGAGAACGAGTTGTATTGCTCCATGAACTTGGTCTTGTCAACACCCTGCTTGCCAACCCAGTCACCAATCTCGTCGCCACGCGCTAGTTTTTGCTTTTCAACATGGATGGCTGCAAAGACCTGCCCATGGAGCTTGTCAAGCAAACCCATGGCTTCGAGCGCGTAAAACAGGCGCTGCTGCGGCACAAAATCATCGCGAAAAGCCACGGGCACCCGCCGCACCGAGACATCTTTGGCCACGCCCTTGACCCAGGCATTGAGGGTGGGCTCAAAGGCATTGCAGTGTGGGCAGCTGTACCAAAAAAATTCCACCACTTCGATCTTGCCCGCGGGCGCCTCCACCGAGGCTCGTTTTTCCAGCACCATGTAGTCGGTCCCGGCCACTGGCGGTTTGGCCTGGGCCAGCGCCAGCCTAGGGGCTACGGCAGAACCCGCCAGCGCGGCACCGCAAACCACGGAAAAATCACGACGTTTCATGCTCTGTTACTCCATTCAAAATCAATTGACCTGCACCAGGATAGGAAGTTCCGCCGGTTTTTTTAGCGCTGAACCCGGACCAGTGCCGTCTCCAGGCCACTGGCATCGAGTTTTTCCTTGGCCCGCTCGGCTTCTTCGCGCTTATCAAACGGACCGACCCGCACCCGATAAACGGTCCGACCGGACTGCTCGCGCTCAGACACCCTGGTCTCAATACCACCGAGTGACAGGCGGGCGCGTTGGCTTTCGGCGTCTTCCAGTGTTCGAAAAGCGCCCACCTGCACGAAATAAGTAAAAGGCTCCGCAACTGCACCGGCCGGTGCAG
>RFWA01000348.1 GCA_009922295.1 Betaproteobacteria bacterium | reverse complement strand
CATTCACACGGGGGGCCAAGCCGGCCTGTTCGGCTTTTGTGACACCCTAAGTCGGCCGACTCAAGCCAGCAGCCCTCTTGAAGTGCCGCAGCGCCAGAAAGGCGATTAATGCAAACCCACTGGATTGACAATCAGGCGCACCCGGGTTCGGGCGACTCTATTGACATTTTGGATCCCGCCACAGAAGAACTGATCGACACCATCCCGCGAGGACACATCAACGATGTCGAGGCTGCAGTTGCGGCCGCTCGCCGTGCTTTTGAGCCATGGGCTGCACGCTCGCCCATGCAGCGCCGACAGCTTGTTCTGACAGCCGTTGACAGGTTGACACTGATCCGTGACGAGGTGGCCCATTTGCTGACCCGAGAAATGGGCAAGCCTTTGTCACATTCACAGAATGAGATTAACAAAGCCATTGAGGGTATGCGCTCCAACGCAGAAATGGTGATCCATCTCCGCAGCGGTCAACAGATGGCCGCTGACCTTGAACTCAATTTTCAACAAAGGTTTGCAAGGGGGGTGGCCGCCTGCGTCATGCCGTGGAATTTCCCTGTGGCCTTAGGCCTCGACAACGTGGTGCCCAATTTGCTGGTGGGTAACACGGTGGTGTGGAAGCCCTCTGAAAAAACACCCTTGACATCACGCCTGATCGCCGAACGCATCTTTGACCAGTTACCCGCCGGCGTTGTCAATGTTTTGCTGGGGGACGGTCCGACCGTGGGCGACGCCCTGGTGCGCCATCCGCAGGTGGATTTGCTGGTCTTTGTTGGCAGTGAACCGACCGGACGTCATCTGGGCGCCATTTGCGGTCAAAGCTTGAAGAAAGCCATTTTGGAGTTGGGCGGCAAAGACGCACTGATCATTGATGAAACCGTCGATGTCCCTGCCGCAGCCCGCATGGCCGCAGAGGCGGCGTTTTCAAATGCCGGGCAGATCTGCACCTCGTCCGAACGGCTGTATGTCGCACGAAAAATATTTCCAGAATTTGTCGCGGCGCTGACCGAGCAGGCGCGAGCGATCCGCCAAGGCAACGGATTGACGGCTGGCATTCAGATGGGGCCCTTGGTCGACCACAAGCAGCTGCAAATTGTGTCGCTCCAGGTCGAAGAAGCCCTTGCCACAGGCGCAAACCTGCACCATGGGGGCGCACGACTGGCAGGACGAGGCTTTTTCTATCCGCCTACTGTCCTCAGCCATCCAGACCCCAACTGTCGCTTGATGGTGGAAGAGACCTTCGGCCCCGTCGCACCCTGCGTCGCTTTTGACGATTTTGACGAGGCCATCGAGATGGCCAACCGAACACGCTTTGGCCTGGCGTCGATGGTCATGACCACGTCAGCGCCCCGTGCGCTACGCGCCATTCATTCCTTGCGCGCCGGCATGGTCAAAATCAACACCTTGCGCGGCAAGGCGCCGGGTGGCAGTTCTGAGCCCGTCAAGTCGAGTGGCTTGGGCCACGGTTATGGCATGGAGTTTTTCCATGAAATAACGACGCAAAAATCAGTGCACTGGCGGGCATTGCCCGGTTAGTCGAAGACCACCACATTTCGGGCGATTCCGCCGCGTTGCAGTTCGGAAAAGCCGTCGTTGATCTGCTCCAGCTTGAGCCGATTCGAGACCAGCTGGTCCAGCTTCATGCGTCCTTGCATGTGGAATTCCACCAGGCGGGGGATATCGAGACGAAAGTGGTTGGAACCCATCATCGTCCCCTGAATACGGCGTTCACGCAGAAAGTCGAACCCGTGGAGTTCGATCTTGGTACCCAGGGGAATCATGCCCACGATGGTGGACAAGCCACGAGGGCGCAGCATGGCGAACGAGGCTTCGGTGGTGGGCTTGAGGCCGATGCACTCGAACGCATAGTGCACGCCGCCCTGGGTCATCTCGATGATTTTGGCGACCATGTCGGGATCTTTGGCATCCATGCCATCGGTGGCGCCAAATGTCTTGGCCATTGTCAGCTTGTTGGCATCAATGTCAATGGCGATGATGCGGGCTGCGCCCGCCAAGTGCGCTGCGTGGATGGTAGAAAGACCCACACCCCCGCAGCCGAGCACGGCCACAGTGGTCCCAGGCTCCATGCGGGCGCTGTGTACCACCGAGCCGTAGCCGGTGAGCACGCCGCAGCCCAGCAGCGCCGCCAAATCGAGCGGCATGTCTTGGCGGATTTTGACCACTGCGTTTTCGTGCACCAGCATCTGCTCGGCAAATGACGACAGGTTCAGGAACTGGTTCAGGTGCTCACCCTTCCAGCGCAGGCGTTTGGCCTTGCCAGGTGGCATCTTGACAGCGGTATTGCTGCAAATGGTCTGGTAGCCAGTCACGCAGAACTCGCAGTGACCGCAGAACACCGACAGACAGGTGACAACATGGTCACCTCGCTTGACGTGGGTGACGTCTTCACCCACCGCTTCGACCACCCCAGCAGCCTCATGGCCCAGCACTGCGGGCACAGGTGTGGGGTACTTGCCCTCAATAAAATGCAAATCGCTATGGCACAGTCCGCTCACGCGGGTACGCACCAACACTTCATTGCGCTTGGGCTTCTCGATCTCCACGCTCTCGATGGTCATCGGCTGACCTGGGCCATGAAAAACAGCGGCTTTCAATTCAATTTCTCCTGCTAGTCAGTGGGTGTGTTTTGGGGGGCTGAGCCAACTTGCGTGGCCCAAACACGCTCAAGCAGCATCTCGGTGGAGCCGTCCACCAGCGTGGCTACCTGGGCACCAGCCAAATGGCGGCTCAAAGGGTATTGCGCGCTCAGCCCAGCCGCACCCAGGGCATGTAACAAAGCGGCAATGTGCCTAACCGCCATCCGGGTGGCAAAAATTTTGGCCCGCGCGGCCAAGGCATCCATAGGCGCTTGAGCGTCCGCAGCGGCACAAGCCTGTTCGATCAGCAAATGCGCCGCCTCGACATCAACCATGGCGTCGGCGAGCACCCAACGCCAACCCTGGTGTTCCTGCAGGGCGCGGCCAAACGTATGACGCTGCTCGCCATAAGCACGGGCGATCCGCAGGCTTTCCGCCACCATCGCCGTCGCCATGGCCGCCACATAAGTACGAGCCATATTGATGGAGCCCATGGCGCGCTTGAACGCCATGCCAGGCGGGTGCAGCAACTCGTCGGCAGGCACTTCATCTTCGGAAATAATCCGTCGGATGGAGGCCAGGATTTCC
>RFWA01000347.1 GCA_009922295.1 Betaproteobacteria bacterium | reverse complement strand
GGTCATTGAGCCGAGGATATTGCTGCTCGATGAGCCTCTGGCCAACCTGGACGCCAGACTTCGCGACGAGATGCGTGATTTCATTCGGGAACTTCAGCGTCGCGTTGGCATCACCACCATCTACGTGACGCACGACCAGGCTGAGGCGCTCACCATGTCCGACCGGGTTGTGGTGATGTTCGCTGGCAAGGTGGCGCAAGCCGGCGTGCCCAGAGACATCTATGAAAGGCCTGTGTCCAGGGCAGTGGCTGAGTTTGTCGGCAGGGTTAATTTGTTACCGGCAACGGTGCTCGAGACCAGCAACGACACCTGCCGCTTTCAAACATTTCTAGGTCAAGTTGTGGTGCATCAAGCCGCCTCAGCGGCGGTTGGGCAGTCTGTGGATGTGGCACTGCGACCGGAGTCCATCTCGCTTTTGGCGGCGACTGACTCGGTCGGCGTCGCCAAGGTTATCTCGGCGTCGTACGGTGGTGGGCTGATCGACTACCGTGTCGAGGTGGCGCCTGGCCAGACGCTGCACGTGCAGGCATTTCCGGCCACCCGCTTCGCCAACGGTGACGCGGTTCGCATGGAGATCCGGCCCGAGAGTTATTGGCTGCTCGGAAAAACGGCGTGAATCCCGGCCGCCGTCGCGTCAGCGCGCCCATGCTGTTGTTGTTGCCAGCACTGGTGGTGCTGACCCTGTTCCTCTTGGTGCCCTACCTCAACATCTTCGTGATGAGTTTTCGCATGCCGGGCCAGGGTGTGCCCTATGCAGAGGGCTGGACATTCGGCAATTACGGCAAATTCTTTTCTGACTGGTTCTTCATCGGGCAACTGGTCAACACCCTTTGGATTGGCGCCGTGACCACCCTGGCCTGCCTGCTGATCGGCTACCCTGTGGCGCTGCAACTGGCTCGTGGCTCAGAACGGCTGCGGGCACTCCGCTATGGCATCGTGCTGACACCATTGCTGGTGGGTATCGTGATCCGCAGCTACGGCTGGACGATTATTCTTGGCAACAATGGGATCATCAACCGCACACTGACCGGCTGGGGCCTGATCGACGGCCCGCTGCCGCTCATGTACAACGGGCTGGGGATCATCATTGCCCTGACCCATGTGCTGTTGCCCTTCATGATTTTGCCGGTCATGAGCGCCATCCAGGGGATCGACCCTGCGGTGGAGTTGGCAGCGCGGTCGCTAGGTGCTGGGCGTAGCACCGTGTTCAGACGTGTGACGCTACCCCTGTCATTGCCCGGAGTCCAGTCTGGCTGTATTTTGGTGTTCATTTTGTCGGTGAGCGCCTATGTCACACCCGCCCTGATTGGCGGATTGCGTGTCAAAACGGTGGCTGTCTCGGTGGTTGATGCCCTGATTGACAGCTTTCAATGGCCCTTTGGTTCGGCGCTGGCGCTCATTCTGTCTGTGGTGGGCGGTGTGTGCGTGCTGGCTTTTGCGCGCATGACGCGGATGCGATGGGCGGTTCGGCGATGAAGGCCCGTCGTGGTGATCTGGCATTCAGCTTGTACTGCTGGCTGGTCTATGCATTTTTGTTGGCGCCAATTTTCATCGTCGTGCTGGCCAGCTTCAATTCCGGGGCGTTCCTGACTTTCCCGCCCAAAGGTTTTTCATTCCGATGGTATGTCGTGTTCTTCGACAACGAGGTGTTTCGGCGGGCAATCGTCACGTCCCTGTGGGTGGCCGCGATCGCCACGGTCATATCGGGATGCATCGGCACGGCCGCCGCCATCTACCACGTCTGCTATGCGGGGCGTGCCAAGGAAGCGGTCCGCCTGACCATGCTCGCTCCGCTTTTACTGCCCGAAGTGCTGACCGCCATTGCCTTGCTCTTTTTCGTCTATTCGGTTGGCATTGGCACCCGGGGCATGGTGGGCTTGGTGGTGGGCCATGTACTGCTGACACTGCCCTTTGTCTTTATGAACGTGTCTGCCTCTCTGGAGAGTTTTGACCCCGATTGGGACTTGGCCGCGCGCAGCCTGGGCGCCGGTCGCGTCATGCGATTTCGCCGCATCATGCTGCCGATGATCAAGCCTGGCGTCATTGGCGGGTGCCTGTTTGCGTTCATCATCTCTTTTGACACCTTCACCATGTCCTTCCTGCTCAAGAGTGTGGGTACCTCCACCTTGCCAATTCAGTTGTTCGACTACCTCAAGACCAATTTCACGCCAGAGGCGGCCGCAGTTTCGTCTTTCAGTGTGGGGCTGACCATGCTGGTGGTGGTGTTCACCGAGAAGGTACTAGGACTGAAAATCCGCCGCTTCTAACGCACTCTGCTAAGCCTTCTTGTATCAACTGCCATGACCTTGACACCTGCCCGTCCCATCATCATCGACACCGATCCAGGCCAGGATGATGCGGTGGCCATTTTGTTGGCCTTGGCATCGCCCGAGTTGCAAGTGCTGGCCATCACCGCAGTCGCCGGCAATGTGCCGCTGGCGCTCACCACGCGCAACGCGAGGATCTTGCTCGAGTTGGCTGGCCGGCAGGATATTCCTGTTTATGCCGGCGCAATCCGCCCGCTGGTCCGCCCGCTGGTCACCGCGGAAAATGTCCACGGCAAGACAGGGCTTGACGGCCCTGACCTGCCCGAACCCACTATGGCGCTGGCGCCGGGCGATGCGGTCGACTTCATCATCCGGACCCTGCGTGAGCGACCTGCCGGTAGCGTCACACTGTGCCCATTGGGGCCGCTAACCAACATTGCGCTGGCACTGGTGCGAGCGCCGGACATTGGGCCGCGAATCGCTGAGATTGTGCTAATGGGAGGCGGCTGTTTCGAAGGCGGTAACATCACGCCGGCAGCCGAGTTCAATATCTTTGTTGATCCCCACGCGGCTGAGGTGGTGTTCAAAAGTGGTGTGCCCATCACCATGATGCCATTGGATGTGACCCACCAGGTCTTGACGACCAGAGCGCGAGTCGCCGCGATTCGTGCCCTAGGCAATCGCAGTGGTGAAGTGGTGGCGCAAATGCTGGAGTTCTTCGAGCGATTCGACGTGGCCAAGTACCAGTCAGACGGTGGCCCCTTGCATGATCCGTGTGTGATCGCCTACTTGCTGCGGCCAGAGATATTTGAAGGCCGTCACATCAACGTGGAAATTGAAACTCGCAGTGAGCTCACTATGGGGATGACTGTGGCCGATTGGTGGGGCGTCACCGGTCGAACGGCTAATGCC
>RFWA01000346.1 GCA_009922295.1 Betaproteobacteria bacterium | reverse complement strand
GCCGATGCATCAGCCGCGCCCAGCACCGGAATACGCTGGCGTCCATGGGCAGCACGTTGTACGACTGGGCCACGGCATCCAACCAGGCCTCGATCTCGCGGGCTTTGGCCGGGTCCTGATCGCGCGTCAACTCAATGCCGGCCTGAATCTCGCCCAGCGTGACCACGGACAGGTACAACTCAGCGTCGTCCCGGGCCTGCAGCCAGGCCACAACCGCGCCGTGCGGCCGCGGCTTTCGAAGTTCGGAGATGATGTTGGTGTCGAGCAGGTACATGCGCCTCAACCCGCAGGCAGCACCGGCCGCCGCTGAGCGCTGCCCCGTGCTGCTACCCGCAGTTCGCCACGCGCGTCATCGGCTAGCAACAGCGCTTTGAGCGATGGCCGGGCGGCAGCCTGCATGCGACGCCATTGTTCAATCGGCACCAACACCGCGGCCTCGCTGCCTCGCTTGGTCACCAGTTGCGGGCCGTCGGCCATGCAGGCGTCCAAAAACTCGCTGAACCGCGCTTTTGCATCTTGAATGGCCCAGGTTTGCATGTTGATTCCTTTTATGACTAGTCAGCTGACTAGTTTAATACCAAGTCATGATGGATGAAATACGGGATGCCCGTACAATCTTTGGCATGTACACCGTGATCGAAACCCCAACGTTTCAAAAGTAAGCTGAGAAAATTTGGACCGAGTCCGAGCGGATCGAATTCATTAACTGGATAGCGGAAAACGCGCTGGTCGGTGATGTCATTCCTGGCGCGCAGGGCGCTCGCAAAGTGCGCTGGACAGTGGCCAGTGGCATTAAAAAGTGAGTGTGACATGAAGAAATTGGACATTGAACGCGCGGCAAAAGCCATCGAGAAGGATGCGGGCATGGCCTTGCCAGATTTACGCCAAGCGCTGGAAGAGGCCATTGTCAACACGGGTCGAGTGACGACGCCCGAGCAGATACTCGTGCGGCAGGCCAGGTCCAGAACCGGCTTGTCACAGCAGGCTTTTGCCGAGCGCATCGCCACGCCTGTTGCCACTCTGCGTGACTGGGAGCAAGGGCGCTTCACCCCGCCAGGTGGCGTGCTGTGCCTGCTGCGCCTGATCAGCAAGCATCCCGAGCTGACACAAGAGCTTGCGACCGCCTAGGCGCGGTCTGGCGACAGACTGCCTGCCCACAAAGCAAGCCGGGTGCAATACCACTGAATGAGCTCGCCCAAGCCCAAGCATAAAGACACCCAAGCCTCAGCGGCTACCGCCCCGGCGGCCCGGGCTGCACTGCTGTCACAGGTCGACACCGCGCTGCGCCCGCTGGCTGATCCGGTGCAAGCCGTGCCCATGCGGGCCTACATGCTGGACCAGTTTGCGTTTTTGGGCATCCGCGCCATTCCGCGCCGGGAGGCCTTGCGCAGCCTGCCCCGCTTGTTGCTGTTGGTGCAGCGCCAAGCGTGGTGGGACACGGTCGATGGGCTGGCCGGTGTGGTGGGCGATATCTTGCTGCGCGCGCGCACCCGGCAACCCGACGCTCAGCGCCAGATGGATGCCTGGCTGGGCCATCCGAGCCTGTGGGTGCGCCGCGTGGCCATGCTGCACCAACTGGGCTGGAAAGTGCAGACCGACCAGGCGCGCTTGTTTCGTTATGCGCTGGCCTTGGCGCCAGAAACTGATTTCTTCATCCGCAAGGCCATTGGCTGGGCGCTGCGCGACCATGCCCACTCCCAGCCTGAGGCGGTTCGGGCTTTTTTGATGGCCCACGCCCACGTTTTGTCGGGCTTGACGCGGCGGGAGGGTGGCAAACATCTGGGGTGACAGGCGGCGGAGCGGCCTTGGGGGGCCTGTGTCGCCCGATCAAGCCGCCTGCGAAATCAGCGTCTTCATCTCGGTGTAGCTGTAGACCTTATTTCGGTCCGCGGCAGATCGCGCGGTGGCGACCATGGCCTGGGCAATCTCGGTGGTCCGAATCGGGCGGTATTTCGCCGGCATCAGTGGCGCGAGCAGCGACAGCACGGCGGCAAGTGCGCCAGGGGTATGGGCCGAGCCGATGATCACCGAGGGCCGAAAGATGCTCACCACCGCCAGGCCTTGGTTCAAAACGGCCTGCTCAGCCTCGCCTTTGACGCGGGCGTAGCGGGGCATGCCGGCGGCGCCCGAGCCGGTGGTCTTGGCATGAGCGTCGGCACCCACGGCCGACATGAAGGCCAGGTGACGCACTCTGCCTGATTCCTTCAGCCCTTTGGCAAACGCGGCGTTCAGGTCCACATCAATGGCGCGGTGCTCAGCCAGTGACAGTTTGGCCGTGCCAGCGCCCACCCCCAGCACACTGAAGCCCACCGCGTTGGAGTAAGCATTTATCAGCGCGTTCACCACGGCCTGCTGCAGCGCCCGGGGCTGCATATCGGGCACCAGGCATTCCACCAGCTTCGCGCTGGCCCCGACTTGAGCGCCCAGGGAGCGCCGCGCGATGACGATCACTCGGGAGAACTGGGGGGTGCGCAGCAGCTCTGCCAGCAAGGCCTGCCCGACGGAGCCTGAGGGGCCAAGAACGATCGCGGTGGTGGTGGGCATGGTGGTTGGCGTGGCCGGATGGCAGCCGCGTGGGAGAAGCCCGCTGTCTGTCGGGCCGGTGACCCATTGGTTGTACTTGCCAAACACTATAGCTTGCGCGCCAACCAAGCAACAAGCCAGCGGGCCCTGTTCGCCTTCGTGCCGACATCAGACTGCAACACCAAATGCCCTCGCCGCAGGCAAACCCGTGCAAACACTCCAATTTTTCGGGGGCCTGCCAAAGCTATATTCAGTACAAACATGCGCTAACCCGGGCATATGTTCCATTTTTCCAACTTGGAAGTTGATTCATGCAAACCATTGCTCCTCTCTGGCTCTGGGCTACTTTCGGCGGCATTGTGCTGGTGTCGCTGTTCATTGATTTTGTGGTGCTGAAAAAGCAGGGCGCGCAGGACATTGGCGTCAAGGCTGCGCTCAATTGGTCCCTGGTCTGGATCGCGTTGAGCTTTTTGTTCAACGGCCTGTTTTGGTGGGCCGTCAAAGACGCGACCGGATCGACCGAGATCGCCAACACCAAGTCGCTGGAGTTTTTGACCGGCTACCTGATCGAGAAGTCACTGGCGGTGGACAACATCTTTGTCTTTTTGTTGATCTTCACCTACTTTGCGGTGCCCACGGCGTTCCAGAAGCGGGTGC
>RFWA01000345.1 GCA_009922295.1 Betaproteobacteria bacterium | reverse complement strand
GCCAGATGGCGCGGTGTCCCGCCTGACTTACGCCGTGGCTAATCTGTGCCATCGCGACAGCCACGAACACCCTGAGGCCCTCGAGCCAGGCAAAACCTACACGCTGAAAATCCAACTCGATGACGTCGCCTACCACCTCCCTAAAGGCCACCGACTGCGGGTCTCGATTTCAACCAGCTACTGGCCTTTGATCTGGCCGGCACCCGAACCGGTGACGCTGACCGTTCAGACCGGGGCGAGCTACATCGATGTGCCGGTCCGCAAACCAAGCCGTAATGAAAAGGCGCCCGTTTTTGCCCCGGCAGAGGCCGCCCCGGCCGTCAAACTAACGGTGCTGAACAAGCCCTGGAACAAAAGGGAATTGTTGGTGGACCAGCGCACCGGCGAGCGCCGCATGAGCATCGTTGATGACTTTGGCCGAAGCGTGATTGAAGAGCATGGGCTGTGCACCTGGGGCTGTGGCCGTGAGACGTACAGCATACTGCCCGATGACCCTTTGTCTGCTCGGCAGGAGTGTCATTGGTCTACCGAAACCTCGCGTGGCGATTGGAAAGTACGAACAGAGACTTACTCCACCATGACCGCCACGGCCACCCATTGGCATGTCACGGGTCGGCTTGAAGCCTACGAAGGCGACAAAAAAATCTTGTTACGCGAATGGGACAAAAAAATGAGGCGCAGCTTGCTTTAGCTCAAGCCCCGCCCGATCGCCGACCACGCCCGCGGGCGAGGTTGGCACCTGGCGCCGCGCCGCCCAGGCGACTTTGCTCACCGCCCCATTGCGCTCGTGCGCCTGTTGAAACATCACCCAACTGGCTCACAATGGCTTCCAGCGCTGGGCTGCTGCCAGGGGTATGGCCATCAAGCGCCTCGCGCATCGCACGCAGATGTTTTGCAGTGGTTCCACAGCAGCCGCCGATGATGCGAGCACCTGCATCGAGCGCCATTTTTGCGTACACGGACATCAGCTCGGGCGTGCCGTTGTAGCAGATGGCACCGTCCACGTACTGCGGTATGCCGCAGTTGCCTTTGGCAACCAACACCACCTCCGGTCCCATGGCCTCGGCCAGGTTATGGATGCAGGCCACCAACTCAGACGCGCCAGTGCCGCAATTGGTGCCGCAGGCGGCCAGGCGAGGCGTGAAGGTTTTCTCCAACCCAGCAAAGTCGCTGGGCGAAATACCCATCATGGTGCGACCATTGGTGTCGAAACTCAGTGTGCACACAATGGGCAGGCCCACGGTGGCCGCCCCAGCCACGGCCGCCTCGACCTCCTCTTTGGAGGACATGGTTTCCAGCCACAAGACGTCCGCCCCACCGGCGGCCAGACTTCTGGCTTGTTCGGCGAAGGCCTCTTTGGCCAACTCGAAGCTCAACAGGCCGATGGGTTCCATGATTTCGCCAGTCGGACCCATGCTGCCGGCCACCGCCACCACCCGACCGCTGGCATCAGCGACTTGCCGTGCCAGACGAGCAGCCGCTAGATTGATCTCTGCCACCCGGGCTTGAGCGTTATGCAGCTTCAGGCGGTAGGTGGTGCCGCCAAAGCTGTTGGTAAGAATAATGTCAGCACCTGCCTCAACAAAGCCTTGGTGCAAGGCCATGATGCGGTCAGGGTGATCTATGTTCCAGAGTTCAGGAGCATCGCCGGACATCAGGCCCACGTCAAACAGGTTACTGCCCGTGGCACCGTCTGCCAGCAGCCAGGGACGCGTGGCCAGTAGGCTGGAAAACCGGTTATTGGAGGGTTCGGTCATGTGCGCAGTCGTCATGGGGATTCGGTAGGAGACAGGGCCGATAGCCCCGCGAACCGACTTTACCCGATCTCATGCGGCTGGACCACGAGCCAGTTGTCGTGGGCGGTCACGCTCAGGCCGTGCGCCAATTGCTCCGCAGCATGATCGTCACGCAATGTCGCCATGGTTTCAAGATGGCGCTCTGTTCGTGACACGAAAAGCCGCAATGCGCCCTGCTCCACATGGGCGCTGCGGAACAACATCGGCCCGTCGCTGGCCGGTGTATCTCCCGCCACCAGAATGGGTCGCTTCCAACGGTGCACATAGGTGTGAATGGCGGCCTGCTTGCCTTCGTACCAGGGCAAAGGGGCCCACAGAGTAGGTGTCAATTCATGATCGAGCAAATCAAGGGGCTCATAGCAGCCGTCCTTGATCTGTTTCCGGGCCGTTGTCAATTGACCGGTCTGCCGGTCCTTCAGCAGCAGGGACACCCCGATGACATTTTGGGGTTTGACACCATAGCCATAGCTCGGATCCGCCAGCACCATGCGCACCAGTTCTTCGCTGGCAGCGCTGACCACGAACACCTCAATGCCATGCCGCATCAAAGCTTTGAACAAGGCTTGCTGCCCGGGTAACACGCGGGGCCGCTGTACGAATACGCCTTGAAGGGCACCATTAACCCACGACTGGACCGGAATGGGCTGTGTGCCAGACAGCAGATCATCGAGCTCGATTTTCAATTCACGTAAGGTAAACCCAGAAAAAATCTGGGAAGCCCAGGGGTAAGAGATCTGGTCGTCCAGTTCGCACAGGCGCTGGTAGTAAGCATGCAAGGTCTCACGACGACCTGTGCTGTCTTGAAAAGGGATCAAGGCCAGAGACGGTTGCATGTTGTCCCGGGTCAAGATGCCCTTGTTTTCCATGAAGGGCAGCAAGGCACCCAGGAGGTCATGCTGGTAGCTGGTGTTGTCCGCGTCGAATATGGCAAAAGCACCCTGGTGCGCATGCCTCTCGATCAATGCCACCAAACGGGATCGCGCCGCCAGCGGCCAACCAGCGAGGAGTAGCTCGATCGCTTGGCGAGAGGGGTCCGAGTGAATGGCGGTCATGACAGAACCTTTCAGCGTTGGGCAGCCAGGTAATTGGGATGCTCGAACACGGGCACGACCGCCGTCGGCATCGGTGCGCGGCCACGGATCACATCGGAGAGTTTCTCGGCCATCATGATGGTGGGGGCGTTGAGGTTGCCGCTAACGACCCTCGGCATCAGGGACGCGTCGACGACGCGCAGACGCTCAACGCCATGGACACGCCCTTGGCCATCGGTAACCGCCATGTCGTCAATACCCATCCGGCAGGTTCCTGAAGGGTGGTAGGCGGTCTCGGCATTGGCCCGGATGTGTGCATCGATCTCATCGTCGCTTTGCACCCGGATGCCGGGCGACA
>RFWA01000344.1 GCA_009922295.1 Betaproteobacteria bacterium | reverse complement strand
CGGTGGCGCTGATCACCACCGCCGCGCCCTACCAGCCCGACAAGGGCAAGCAGGGACCGGGTTCCGCCTACAATGCCGCGGCAAAGTTCTATGCCGTGTATGCGGGCGAAAGCGCGCAAGACCACGACGTGCGCATCGCACATGTGGCGATAGACCGCAAGCACACCAGCATGGAGGACGCGGGCAGCTGGTTCCCTTTACCGCTGATGCGCACACTGGCGCAGCAAGGCCGCTTCAATCTGGCGAAACATTTTTACGGTGCGCCGACCAACCGCAGCCAGCAACACACCATCGATACCGACGCACCCGACTTGCTGGCGCGCTGCGTCGCCGATGGCGTCGAGGCCGCCGTGCTGGTGCCCAACTGCCCGGTCTGCCACCAGACCCTGAGCCTCGTTGCCCGCCACCTCGAGCGGCACGGCATAGCCACGGTGATCATGGCCTGCGCCCGCGACATCGTCGAGCACTGCGGCGTGCCGCGCATGCTGTTCAGCGACTTTCCGCTGGGCAACGCCGCCGGCCGGCCGCACGACGCCGCGTCACAGACCCGGACCCTGGAACTGGCGCTGCGCGTGCTCGAATCAGCACCTGCGGCGCGCACCACGGTGCAGTCGCCGCTGCGCTGGAGTCCGGCGCACGAATGGAAAAGCGACTACAGCAATATCGCCAAAGTCAGCGCCGAAGAAGTGGCACGGCTGCGCGCCGAGAATGATGTCGCAAAGGCCATGGCCAAAGCACTGCGCGAGCAGCAGGCAAAGGCTTAGGCTACGGGGCATTGGCTGACAACACGCCCGCAGGGCTTGTTGCGGCAGAGGCTAGTGAGCAAAGCGAACGTTAAGCGCGAAGCGCGGCCGGAGCCAAAACCCGCTTCCAGAGCGACTCTCCAGCCATCACTGGTCATCAAACAAGGTTAAATCATATTGCCCCATGGTCGCGCCGGCACGCGGCGTCACGTCATCGGGCGCCGGGTAGCCAAAGCTGACGCCCTGCATCGAGAGCATGGGGTTGGGCAGGTTGGCTGGCTCTTTGAACTCAAAGGTGAAGTCTGCCTCGCTGAGCAGCGGGGCAATTTTTTCCATGCGGTCCAGCGCTTTGACGCGGCTTTGCGCCTGCTTGGCCTTGCTGGCCTTGGCCTTGAAGCGGGCGATGAACTTTTGCAGGTGGGCGATTTTGTCCTGCTGCTTGGAAAACGCCGTTTGCTGCAGCGCCATCTGCTCGGCCCGCATGTCTTCAAACTTGCTGTAGTTGCCGCCGTAGCGCACCAGTTTGGCGGCGTCGATGTGCAGGGTGACGTTGGTGACGGCGTCCAGAAACTCGCGGTCGTGGCTGATCACGATCATGGTGCCTTCGTAGCGCTTGAGCCAGGCCTCCAGCCAGACCAGGGCGTCCAGGTCAAGGTGGTTGGTGGGTTCGTCCAGCAGCAGCAGGTCGGACGGGCACATCAGCGCGCGGGCCAGTTGCAGCCGCATGCGCCAGCCGCCGGAGAAACTGTTGACGGGGTTGGTGAGCTCGGTGGTCTTGAAGCCCAGGCCCAGAATCAGCGCCTGGGCGCGGGCCGGTGCGTCGTGGGCGCCGGCGTCTTGCAGCGCCATGTAGGCGTGGGCCATGCGGTCGTAGTCGTCGGTGGCCTCCGAGGCGGTTACTTCTTGCTGGGCGGCGAGCAGGGTGGTGTCGCCTTCCACCACGAAATCGGTGGCATTTTGGCTGGTTTCAGGCATGTCCTGCGCCACCTGGCCCATGCGCCACTGGGTGGGGATGTAGTACTCACCCACGTCCTCGTGCAGGCCGCCGTTGAACAGCGCAAACAGCGAGGACTTGCCCGCGCCGTTGCGCCCTACCAGGCCCACTTTTTCGCCCGGGTTCAGGGTGACGGAGGCGCCTTCGAGCAGCACTTTGGCGCTGCGGCGCAGCGTGACGTTTTTCAGGGTGATCACAGGCGTGGGTCGGTTCGGGTGGCGTTCGGACGGTGGAAGTTCATTGGCCGGCAGCGCCAGGCACAGGCATGGCCGCAGGCTTGGCGGCGAAGAGGGGTAGTGTAAGGCTCTGGCAGCTTGTAAGCCGGACGCGATAATCCCGTGAATGTCATCTCCCAAAATTTTGTTCGGCTTTCATGCCGTGGGTGTGCGCCTGAAAACGGCGCCGCAGTCGGTTGTTGAAATCTATGTGGATCCGGGCCGGCGCGATGCGCGGATGCGGCAGTTCATGGAGAAAGTGGCCGAGGCCGGGGTGCGGCTGATCGAGGCCGATGGGGTGCGGCTGGCGCGGCTGTGTGGCGGCCACGGGCACCAGGGTGTCGCGGCACGGGTGCAGGAACTGGCGCAAGTGCATTCGCTGGACGACTTGCTGGACGCGCTGGAGGCGGCCCAAGCTGCCAAACCCGTGGCCGAGCGGGTGGCGCCATTGATTTTGGTGTTGGACGGCGTGACCGACCCGCACAACCTGGGCGCCTGCCTTTTCAGGTCAAGCCCTTCAAGGCATCGGTTGGATAACCTGGACGTGTCTTGCAGTCTTCAATGTACTGCTCAATGATGGCGTTGAAAGAGGCGTCGGGCCGCAAGCCCAGGGCATGGGCACGTTCGGCGGTAGAGCCGCGCGACCAGTTACTCACAATGGTGGCCACTTGTTCGTTACGCTCAAAACGCACACGCTGGCGAACGGCTGTGCCGCCCACTTCTTCAAGTGCTTTGAGCATGTCGCTGACTTTGACATTCAGACCAGGTAGGTTCAGCGCCAGTCGACCGCCCATGGCTTCACGGCTGGCTTCAAACACTGTGATCAGACCCTTGACGGTGTTGCCTGGCGAGGACACCGGATGCGAGACGCTGGCGTCCACGGGGCAGATGCTTTCCATGCCAGCCAAAGGTTCGCGGATGATGCCGCTGAAAAATGAAGAAGCCGCGCCATTGGGTTTGCCTGGGCGGACGGTGACGGTCATCAAGCGGGCGGCACGCCCGTCGATGTAGCCTTTGCGTGTGTAGTCGGCCAGCAAATATTCAAGCATCAGTTTGTGGGTGCCGTAGGACGTCTGCGGCGAGGGCAGGGTGCTGTCTGTGACCAAATCCGGCAGCGGGTTGGCATCGTCCGGTCCATACACGGCCACCGAGCTGGCAAACACCATGCGAGGCTTGTTGCCCGCTTGGCGCAATCCTTCCAGCAAGGCGCGGGTGCTGTCAAGGTTGGAGCGCA
>RFWA01000343.1 GCA_009922295.1 Betaproteobacteria bacterium | reverse complement strand
GAAGAAATCGTGTCCAACATCATTTTTTTGCTGGCCGCCGGGGTAGAAACCACCGAGCGTGTGCTGACCAGTGTCTTGCGGCACGTCGCACTCGATGCCGAAGAATGGGCGTGGCTAAAAGCCAATTACACCGACCCTGAGGCGCTGTCAGCGTTTTGTGCCGAGGCACTCAGAGTCTTTCCGCCGGTCAGTGCCAACGTACGCACCGCATTGCAAGACCTTGAAATTGCCGGGATCAAGATCAAGGCCGGCGAAAAAGCAGTGGCGCTGAGTGTGTCGGGCAACCATGATGAAAACCACTTCGCCAATCCGACGCATTTTGACCATAACCGCTTCATGGGGTCCAGCGAACGCCAATTCACTGCGGGTGGCGACATCCTCAGCTTTGGCGACGGCACGCACCATTGCGTTGGTTCGCGCCTGGCCAAGGTGGAGATGGCCCACGCACTGACCGAGTTCCTTGATCGAGTGGCGCGCATCGAGCCCGTGGGCAATTTGCCGGCAGGCGAGGGCTTCATTTTTCACTCACCACCCAGGCTCCCGGTGATACTGCACCCTGAAGAATTGACTTGACCATGCAAAAAATGCCCCTCAGCGCGGACCGAGCCAAGGGCCACGGTGAGGGCTCGCCACACTTTCAGATTGCGGCAGCGCGGCGAATGCTGTACCGGGCAGGGCTTGACAGCCAGGTTGGTGGGCATGTGAGTCTGCGGGTTCCTGGGGAGGCGGCGTTTTGGGTCACGCCATTTCAGTACTTTGACGAAACCCTGCCCGAGCATGTGTCCAAAGTCGGTTTCGATTTGACCGTTCTGGAGCCTGGTAGCTTGCCAGCCTCACCCGGAATCAACTTCCATGCGTCAGTGATGATGGCCAGACCGGACGTGAATTGCGTGATCCACACCCACGCAAAGACCATCGCCACCTTCGCAACGACTCGCCAAAAATTTGGGGTTTTCTACGTTTACGGCGCCATGTTTGCAGACTTGGTGACAGAGTTTGTCGACGATCCAAGTTTGACGCCCGATCAGGAAGGGGCCGCCATTGCGTCCGCCTTGGGCATGAACAAGGTGGCCCTGATGCCACACCATGGCTCGGTGCACGTGGGCGCCAGCCTGGAGCACACCACGGTCGAAACCATGGTGTTCAACCTGGCCTGCGAGTATCAACTGGCAGCCTTGGCGTCAGGGGGTCAGCCCATGCAGGTCAGCACCGCCCTGGCCTACCGTGACGCTTACTACAAATATGGATTCCGGGAACAGATGTGGCTGGCCAACTACCGCCGGCTTCGGGCCAGCGACCCGGACCTGTTCAATTCGCTCTCTCGGTAAGTGACGACTCAGCTGCGGCCAGGCCCAGTGTGGCACTGACTGCACGGCGAGCTACTGCCAGTGGGTCATCTTGCTGGTAGTGGTCATTCATGATCTCGACCGAATACACACCGCGATAGCCCATCCGCTGGAAGTAGTCAAAAAAGGCTTTGATGGGTCCCACACCCTCGCCCGGAAATAGTCGGTAATGGCGAGCAATTTCGAACGGCGGCAAGCGGGTCTGCGGCCAGTCGCAGAGCTGCACCAGAAAGACTTTGTCCGGGTCGATGGCGTCAAGGCCATCGAGCGGCAGGCCGTGTGCGGCCACATGCAAGCTGTCCAAGGCCAAGCCCATGCAGGGATGGTTCACCTCCTGCACCAGGCGCCAGGCCTCTCGGTAGTCAGAGAACCATCGGGCCCAGCCGATCGGCTCATAGGCAATGCGCATGCCGCGCGACTGCGCCAGCTCGGCCAAGCGGCGCAAGTCAGCCACACAACGCGGCCGATCGGGACTGGCCTCAGGGTGGATGTTGGCACACAGCACCAGCAATTCTGCGCCCAGCCAAGCCATCTGATCCATCATCTGCTCAGCGATGCCCAAGACATGGTCACGCTGTTTGACCGGCATGCCCTCGTAGTCCCGCAAGGCCTGATAAGCAGAAATTGCAAGCCCGCTGTCCCTGACCATGTCAACGCAGTAGTCGGGGCCACGAGGATCTTCAAACAGGTCGCGGGGAAAGAACTCGGTAGCCATAAAACCAGCCTGTTTCATCGCTTGCAGTTTCTCAGGCAAGCGGCGGCCAAAGGTGGCGGTGGTGCAACCGAGCCTGGATATCAAGGGTAAAGTCGAAGAACGCATCAAGCCGCCTTTCAAAATGTTATCCGCCCGGCGCTATTCCGGCTTGATGCCGGCGGTCTTGATCACCCGCACCCAGGTGTCGAGTTCAGACTTGACGAAGGCGGTGTAGGGCTTGCTGCCCTGCGGTGGCACGACAAAGCCAACCGAGTTCATGCGCTGGCGGATCGTGTCGGACTGCATGGCCTGCGAAATAGCCGCTTCGAGCTTGTCCACCACCGCCTGCGGTGTGCCTTTGGCCACCGACATGCCCGACCAGGACAGAGCCTCAAAACCTTTGTAGCCAGATTCAGCGATGGTTGGCACATCAGGGTAGAGCGGGTTGCGCGCCACACTGCTGACCGCGATGGCCCGCATCTTGCCCGAGCGGACGTGGGCCAGCGCCGCATCCTGGTTGATGAACATGGTGGGAATCACACCGGCCAGCAGGTCGATCAGCATGGGGCCGCCGCCTTTGTAGGGAATGCCAGTGAGCTCAATGCCGGCGGTTTGCTTGAACAGCTCCATGGCCATGTGGCCAGAGGCTGCATGGGTAAAGCCGTAGTCCAGCTTGCCGGGGTTCTTCTTGGCGAAGTCGACCACGTCGGCGACCGTCTTGTACGGTGTGGCGGGGTGCACCACCAGCACATTGGGGCCCGAGTGCACTTGTGACAGGTGGATGAAGTCGCTCATGGAGTTGTAGCGCAAATTAGGGTCGAGCCCGTGGGCCACGGCACTTTGGCCGACGCCGGTCTGGATCAGGGTGTAGCCGTCGGCCGGCAATTTCAGGGCCCGCTCAACGCCAATGGTGCCACCAGCGCCACCAATGTTCTCAACCACAAAGGGCTGCTTGAGGCTCTTGCTGAGTTCGTCGGCCAGCATTCTGGCCATCACATCACTGGTCCCGCCGGGCGGAAAGGCCACGATCACCTTCACCGGCTTGCTGGGGTAATCCGACTGAGCCCAGGCCAATCCACTGTTCGCTATCATAAATAGAGCAATAAACGCAGACTGAACAAGGCTTCGGGTTCGATTTGGCATCTCTGTTCTCCTGAATAGTTAGGCAT
>RFWA01000342.1 GCA_009922295.1 Betaproteobacteria bacterium | reverse complement strand
CAACAAACCAATGAAGACTTATAGCAGACGCGAAACTGACTAATCACCGCAAACTCGTACTGCCAAATTTGGACAATACGAGCGCATTATGCTTCAAGTTTCAATTTGGGCGAGAAATATTTTTCAATCGGTCAAAAAACAGTCCTAAATTGTGTCAGGCTTGTGTCGTGCAGGCGATTTTTAGCCGTTGGCGTTCAGTTAAAGGTAGGGCCAGGTCATGGCACAAGCACCCAGTGTGAAAATCTGTTGCATCAGCAGCCTGGGTGAGGCCCGGTTGGCGATAAGCCACGGGGCGGACGCGCTGGGTTTGGTGTCCGCCATGCCCAGCGGCCCTGGCGTGATCGACGATGCGCTGATTGCGTCTATAGCGGCCCAGGTTACTCCGCCCACAGCCACGTTTTTGTTGACCGCGAGGCAGGACGCTGCGTCCATCCTGGCCCAGCATGCGGCGTGCCAAACCACCACGATCCAGTTGGTCGATCGGGTGCCCCAGGCCGAATTGCGCCTGCTCAAGACGGCGCTGCCGGGCGTCCAATTGGTGCAGGTGATCCACGTGGTGGATGATGGCGCTGTCGCAGAGGCGCGGGGCCTGGCCACTTTGGTAGACGCCTTGCTGCTCGACTCCGGCAACCCGTCACTGGCAGTTAAGGAGCTTGGCGGCACCGGGCGCACCCACGACTGGCGCCTGAGCCGGCGCATCCGTGACCAGGTGGGCTGCCCGGTTTACTTGGCGGGCGGCCTGACACCCTCCAATGTGGGCGCGGCGATCGATGCGGTGCAGCCGTTTGGCCTGGACTTGTGCAGCGGCGTGCGCACCGGGGGCAGCTTGGACCCGCTCAAACTGCAGGCCTTTTTTGACGGTGTAGCCGGTCGCCCTGCAAACTAGTTTTCTAGCTGGCTTACCAATTGGCTTCACGCTCGGGCGTGGCGCTGATCTTGTGAATCGACAGGTCAGCGCCGTCAAATTCTTCCTCCTGCGTCATTCGATCAGCTGCGCACCAATGGATACGCCGCCCAGCCCACCGAGTGCCTTGCTGCCAAACAGCCCTGCAGCCACCCCGCCCCAGGTGCCACACAGGCCGTGTAAGGGCCAGACCCCGAGCACGTCGTCGATCTTCCAGCGGTTTTGGGTCAGGGTGAACATCAGGACAAAAATGGCGCCAGCCACGCCGCCGACAACCAAGGCGCCCAGCGGATGCATGAGGTCGGAGCCGGCGCACACCGCCACCAGGCCGGCGAGCGGCCCGTTGTGCACGAAGCCCGGGTCATTTTTGCCGACGATCAAGGCGGCCAGTGTGCCGCCAACCATCGCCATCAGCGAGTTGACCGCGACCAGCCCCGAGATTTTGTCCAGCGTTTGTGCGCTCATCACGTTAAAGCCAAACCAGCCCACGGTCAGAATCCATGCGCCCAGCGCCAGGAAGGGAATGCTCGACGGTGGGTGCGCCGACATCGCGCCGTCCTTGCGGTAACGGTTGGCGCGCGCCCCCAGCAGCAGCACGGCCGGCAGCGCCAGCCAGCCGCCCACCGCATGCACCACGACGCTGCCCGCAAAATCATGGAACTCGGCGCCGGTGAGCTGCTTGATCCAGCCCTGCACGCCAAACTGCTGGTTCCAGACAACCCCTTCAAACAAGGGGTAGACGCCGCCCACGATCACCGCGGTGGCGATCAACTGCGGCCAGAACTTGGCGCGCTCGGCGATACCGCCCGAGACGATGGCCGGAATGGCGGCGGCAAAGGTGAGCAAAAAGAAAAACTTGACCAGCTCGTAGCCGTTCTTGGCGGCCAATTGAGGCTGGTGCCATAAGCCACGCTGTAGCCGATCAAAAAGTAGGCTACGGTCGATACCGAAAAGTCCACAAGTATCTTGACCAAGGCGTTGACCTGGTTCTTCCGACGCACCGTGCCCAGCTCAAGAAAGGCAAAACCGGCATGCATGGCCAGCACCATGACGGCGCCAAGAAGAATGAACAGGCTGTCGGCGCCCTGTTTTAGTGCGTCCATAAGAGTCTTTGCTTTAAAAATGAGTTGGGGTGGTGCGTTTTTTTGTGGGTCATCAAAAACGCACCAAACATAAGCAAAAACTGCGCCAGTTGAGCCAAAAGTGGGCGTGAAGAGCCGTGCTGCTTCCAGCCATTATTGCAGCGAGCGGCTTTGGCACCTGACTGAGTTGCGCTTAGGGTTAGCATCGCCGCATGGAAGCATTTTTGGTCTCAACCGGTATCGTCGCACTGGCTGAAATGGGTGACAAGACGCAATTGCTGGCGCTGATTTTGGCCGCACGATTTCGCAAACCGTGGCCGATTGTGCTGGGCATTCTGGTCGCCACGGTGGCCAACCACGCGCTGGCGGGCGCCGTAGGTGCCTGGGTTACCACCTGGCTCGGGCCACAGGTCTTGCGCTGGGTGCTGGGCGGGTCTTTCATCGCCATGGCAATTTGGATGCTGATCCCGGACAAGATCGACGACACCGATGCCGGCAGCGCGCCGCGCTTTGGCGTGTTTGGCACCACGGTCGTGGCATTTTTTCTGGCCGAGATGGGTGACAAGACGCAGATCGCCACGGTGATGCTGGCCGCCCAGTACCAGGCCTATTTTTGGGTGGTCGCGGGCACCACCTTGGGCATGATGCTGGCCAATGCCCCTGTCGTTTGGCTGGGTGATGCCATCACGCGCAAAATTTCCCTGACCTGGGTGCACCGAATTTCGGCCGTCATCTTTGCCATCTTAGGCCTCTTGGCTTTGTGGGGTGGCCCCCACGGTGATGCACCCAAACCACCCCTTGTCGACCAGCCCCTGACCGCTGCAACGACTTGAGTGACTTTTTCACATCAGAGCCTTTATACTGTGCCTGCGCCGATTTGCTCCAGCTTGCGGGCGCGCAAACTTGATGGTTTGTAAATTCAGCTAAAGAGAGAACCTGTTCCACCGGTTTTGCTTTTTCAGCTGAACCGGTTTTTTTTCGGGTTCATTGGGGCTCATTTCGATTTGATGGATTCATGGCTTTGATCGCTACGCCACAGTCAATGTTTTTTGAAGCGCCACTTGCTTTGCAAAGTGGTGCGTCCATTCGCGCCTACCACCTGGCCTACGAAACTTATGGCACTTTGAACGCCGACAAGTCCAACGCCGTACTCATCTGCCATGCCTTGAATGCATCACACCATGTGGCCGGTATTTACGAAGGTCAAGACAAAAGCGAAGGCTG
>RFWA01000341.1 GCA_009922295.1 Betaproteobacteria bacterium | reverse complement strand
ACTTGCAAAAGTTCACTTTCCAGGCGTGGCTGCTCACGCCCAGCATGAAGATGTTGGCGCCGGAGCAGAACACTTTGTCTTTGGCGCTGGTCACCACCACGGTGCGCACTTCCGGGTGCTCGAAGCGGATGCGCTGCACTGCGTCATTGAGCTCGATGTCCACGCCCAGGTCATAACTGTTGAGCTTGAGCTTGTAACCGGGGCGCAGGCCGCCGTTTTCGTCGAAGTCAGCCTTCAGGGTTGCGACCGGGCCGTCGAAGCTGAGCCGCCAATGTTTGTACTGCGAAGGGTCGGTCTGGTACTCAACACGGCTGGGATGGGTCATGGTCAGCTTACTTCAATGGGGCGCAGCCAAAGGCAGGCGCAGACGGTGAACAGGGATTTTACTGAATTATATTGCTTGTTATTTTGCTGTCAAGCACTTTAATGCATTTTTACGGCATCAACAGTTGGCGCACCCTGTCGCGCAGCAGCAAGAAGGTGGCGTCCAGCGGCTGCGCGCTAGTGTCGATCTGCAACTGGGCCTTCGAATAAAAGGCCGCCCGCCCAGCCAGAATGCCTTTGAGGTCTTCCATGGCCTCACGGCTGGCTGCCATGGGCCGGGTGTCACCCTGCGCCACCACGCGATTCATATGGTCCTCCGGCGCCGCCTGCAGCCAAACCGTGCTGCAATGGGCCAGAAGCGCATTGAAATTGGTGGGGTCAGACACCAGACCGCCCGGCGTCGCGATCACCGCCTCGGGGTAAATCTGGATCGCCTCCTCCAAGGCACGCCGCTCATAGCGGCGGTAGGCGTTGGCGCCGTACAGGGCCTGGATTTCAGCCACGCTGCAGCCGGCAAACTTTTCGATCTCGCGGCTGAGCTCGACAAAGGGAAATCCGAGGTCATCTGCCAGCATCTTGCCCAGGGTGGACTTGCCGGCGCCACGCAAGCCGATCAGCGCCACCCGCGCACTGGCCTGTGAACCGGCGCCGTGACCAATACCCAGCATGGCGGCCAGACCGACGCGCACCCGGCGCAAGGCCGCTTCATCTTGTTGGCCCAGCAGGTCGCGAATCAGCAGCCATTCAGGGGACAGCGTGGTGAGATCACCAATCAACTCGGCCAGGGCGCACTGCAAAGCGCCGGCCACCTGCAGCAGCACCAAAATAGACGCATTGCCTTCACCATATTCCAGGTTGGCCAGGTGGCGCTCCGACACACCGGCCGCCACCGCCACAGCCTTGCGCGTCATGCCGCGGCGGGCCCGCAGGGCACGGGTTCGCTCACCGAGCGCGACGAGGAAAGGGTTTTTCTGCGGCAACTCAGCGCTGCCCCCCGAAGCGGGGCCTGCCTCAGACCCTCCCGCTTCATGCAATATAGTGCTTGACATGGTGTAAGAGTGGATTTATGCTTTCTACAAGCACAATAATTCATATTGTCGTTGGCCGCAAGCCCATTGACTCAAAAGACCGCACGATGTCGCAAGGCCCTACAGACCTTGATCGGTGAGACACAGCACTTAATTGCTATGCCAGAGCATGAAAACAGCACTAAAAGTTGCCGAACCAGGTACGTCTTTCAACTTTGCCCAACACCTGATCGCGCGCAATGCCGCGCGGCCCGACAAGACCGCCTTCATCGACGACCAGGGGCCCTTAAGCTACGGCGATTTGGCCACGCAGCAGCGCCAGCTGGCCGCCGCCCTGCTGGCGCTGGGCCTGCGCCGCGAAGAGCGGGTGCTGCTGCTGATGCACGACTGCTGCGACTGGCCAGTGAGCTTTTTGGGCGCGCTCTACGCCGGCATCGTGCCGGTGGCGGTCAATACGCTTCTGACCGCCGAGGACTACGCCTACATGCTGGGCCACAGCCGGGCGCAGGCGGTGTTGGTGTCGGCTGCGCTGCTGCCCCTGCTGCGTCAGGCGCTGGCGCTGGCCCCGCACGAGGTCAAGCAGGTGCTGGTGTCGCGCCCGACACAGCCGCTGCTGGCGGGTGAGCAAGCGCTGGCGGAGTTGCTGCTGCACCACGCGCCAATGACGATGCCAGCACCGACCAGCCCGGATGACCCGGGCTTCTGGCTGTATTCCTCGGGCTCTACCGGCCGCCCGAAGGGCACGCTGCACAGCCAGGCCAACCCCTACTGGACGGCCGAGCTTTACGGCACAGCCGTGCTGGGCCTGACCGAGCAGGACGTTTGCTTTTCTGCCGCCAAGCTGTTTTTTGCCTACGGCCTGGGCAACGCACTGAGCTTTCCCTTAAGCGTAGGCGCCACCACCCTGCTGATGGCCGAGCGGCCGACGCCCGAGGCCACCTTCCGGCGCTGGCGCGGTGAGGTCGGTGGCGTCAAGCCCACGGTGTTTTTTGGCGCGCCGACCGGCTTTGCCGGCATGCTGGCGTCGCCAGTCCTGCCCGAGCGCTCGGCCGTGGCCTTGCGGCTGGCCTCATCGGCAGGCGAGGCCTTGCCGGCCGAACTGGGCGAGCGTTTCAAGGCGCGGATGGGCATTGACGTGATTGACGGCATCGGCTCGACCGAAATGCTGCACATTTACCTGTCTAACCAACCCGGGCGGGTGCGCTACGGCAGTACCGGCTGGCCAGTGCCAGGCTACCAGGTGGAACTGCGCGGCGACGACGGCACCCCAGTGGCCGACGGCGAGACCGGCGACCTCTACATCCAGGGGCCCAGCGCGGCGCTGATGTACTGGGGCAACCGGGCCAAATCGCGCGAGACTTTCCAGGGCGCCTGGACCCAAAGTGGCGACAAATACGTGCGCAACACCGATGGCAGCTACACCTATGCCGGCCGCAGCGACGACATGCTCAAGGTCAGCGGCATCTATGTGTCGCCCTTCGAGGTCGAATCCACCCTGGTGCAGCACGAAGCGGTGCTGGAGGCCGCCGTGATTGGCGTGCCCGACGCGCAGGGCCTGACCAAGACCAAGGCCTTTGTGGTGCTCAAAGCCGGGCAGCAGGTGAGCGAAGAGGCGCTGCAGGCCTTTGTGAAAACACGGCTGGCGCCCTACAAGTACCCGCGCAGCATCGCTTTTCTGGCCGAGCTGCCCAAGACCGCCACCGGCAAGATCCAGCGCTTCAAACTGCGCGACCAGGAACGCAGCCGGGCATGAGTACGCCGCCCACCTGGGCCAACATCGTCTGGCGGCAACAGGCGGTGCAGATCGAGTACCAGTGGGTCGGTACGGACCAGCCCGACGCACCGCTTGTGGTGTTTTT
>RFWA01000035.1 GCA_009922295.1 Betaproteobacteria bacterium | reverse complement strand
ACCGACCTGTGCGTCTGGTATTGCCAAATGCAACGGGCTCTGGCGTCGATGCCATTAGCCGGGCTGCACAGGCTGCATTGGGCAAAGCGCTGGGGACCAGCATCGTTGTTGAGAACCAACCCGGCGCTGGTGGCGTGGTGGGTTTGCAGACGCTGGCCAAGGCGGCGCCAGATGGAAATACCTTGTCCGTGGTGTCGAATAACGTGGTTATTTTCCCGAGCGTGCTCAAGTCTTTGCCCTTTGACATGCCGGGCGACTTCACGCCTATCGCCTTCATTGGCAGTACGCCCGTGGTGCTGGTCGTGAACCCGCAAAAAGTGGCCGCAGCCAACAGCCGGGAGTTTGTGGCCCTGATCAAAAGCCGCCCCGGTGAGCTTAACTTTGCCTCGGGCGGCACAGGCACCATTCTTCATTTGGCGGCCGAAATGTTTCTGGATGAAGCCAAGGTCTCGGCCCGCCACATCCCCTACAAGGGCGTTGGCCCCATGGTGACCGACCTGCTCGGCGGACAGGTGGAATTTGGTACCGTGGCACTACCCAGTGTTCAGCAGCACATCAAGAGTGGTGCCTTGCGCGCCATCGGTATGTGCGGCGCCCAACGCACCGCCGCTGCACCTGACATCCCGACCTTTGTCGAGCAGGGCCTGCCGGGCTATGTGGTGGAGGCCTGGTTTGCCATGATCGGCCCCAAGGGCATGAGCCCAGCCAGCGTCAAGCGCATCCACGAGGCCGTGGTGGCCGCCTTTAACGACCCGGCCGTGAAAGACACCATGGCCAAGCAGGGCAACACCATCCAGATCAGCAGCACCGAGCAGGCGTACGCCATGTTCCGTTCAGAGATGGCCAAGTATGCAGGGCTGGTGAAGAAGGCCAAACTAGAACCTGAGTGAGACAAGGGCTCCCAGATGCGGACGCAGCTCGGCAATAAGAGTCTCTGGTAATCCAGATCTCGTCACGTGGACGCCATGCGCAGGTGATGGGGCGTTGGCCAGCTCGCCGATCTGGTAACCCGTTGGGGCATGCCCGCCATCCCCCAGCACCACAGGGCCGGACAGGGTCACAACGGCGCCTGAAACTAACACCTGCATGGCGCTTGTGCACGGGGGCACCAGCACCAGCACATACTACTGGCGACCTACACTTGTATCCAAACGGCTTCGGAGTCGCTGCGGCGAGCAAGAGACCCCAAATGTCCTTGGCGCCCACCAACACTGTGGGCCGCCTACGCATCAGTAACCAACAGATTTTTAGATTACTTTTGTCATATTGCGCTGGTAAGGTCAGTGTTAGCACCCGAGCTTAAGGATAAATATGCTAACTAGTTCTATTGGCAACGACCAGGCCACGCACAGGGCGCAAAAGCCCAAGGACACGCAGCCTTTGGATGCCCGCAAAAACTTAGGCGACGCAGAGACCCCTGTTCGGCGCCCCAAGCACAAGCATGAGGCCCTGGCTTCAACCGATGACCTTTGGCAGCGCCCAATGTACCGGCTTGGCGACGGCGACCACACGTCGCAAGTACTTCGCTCCGGCAGCATGCGTGCTTACGCGCTGCCAAGCCGTGGGTTCAGGACATGATCCGGGCCGCAAACTCGCGCTAAAAGCTTAAACGCGGCGCGTTGATTTGTGAAGTGATGCAAAGCGTGTTGACATCTCGATCAGTGTTGCCAGTTGGGCGCTAGGCGCTCTCTCCAGATACGCAGCACGTGCCACATGGTGGTCGGCTGTGCAGGACCGACTTAGTTAAGCCCCTGGGCAATTTATGTGTTCAATTACCGGGGCTTTGGCCAATCCGGCGGGAGCACAGTTGAGGCCACCGCCAAGGCGAAGCCTTGAAAATTGCTAATCAAGTCTGCCAGCTAGAGGGTCGCCATGGTCCAGATGGCCCGCTTGCGCGGGCCAGGCCCGGTCATCGCAGTGCCAGGTACCAACCACAGGCCATCAATCACGTTGCGTTAAACCCTCTGGTGAAGCTGCGTAACCGGTCAGCGTTTTGTCAGCATGCTTGAGCCGCCAGTCCAACATTTTCTGTGCATAGGTCAAGACCAACTGCGCATATTCAGGGTCCTTGGCACGGTTGTGCATTTGCGCTGGGTCTTTGCGCAAATCAAAGAACAAGGGGGGCTGAGCCGCAAAGTGCACGTACTTGTAGTGCTCGTCTTGAACCACAGCCAAGTTGCTTTCATCCATCTCGGTACCCAGCACGTCTTCGGGCTGTGAGTAAAAAATGTTGCGGAAGTCAAATTCATAATGCGCCTCGGTGCGCCAGCCCTTTGGTGCTTGCCCGTTATGCAAGAACGGCAGAAGTGAAACACCGTCACAGGCACGTGGGATCGGTTGGTCCAACCAATCCAGTAGAGTGGGCATCGTGTCTACCGTTTCGGTGAAATTCTGAACGATCTGACCACGTGTGGCATTGGACGCAATGCCAGGATCGCGAACGATCATGGGGATGTGAAAACTCTCATCAAAATACCCAATCTTTCCGAGCAGGTGATGGTCACCTAGTTGCTCGCCGTGATCGCTGGTCAGCACAATCAAAGTGTTGTCCCATTGCCCAGTCTCTTTCAAAAACTTGAATACACGGCCAAGCTGATCGTCAACTTCACTCATCAGGCCGTAGTAAGTCGCACGCATTTGTCGCACCTCGGCTTCGTCCATTTGGCAGCCTAGACCCTGTCCGTTTTGGAAGAAGCTTTTGCGAGTGATGTTGTCTAAGTAAAACTGCAAGAGAGGATGCTGCTCCCCCTCCAGCTGAGACGAAGCGGCGCGCACGGGGGGCGGGCACTGGGCCGGATCGTACATATTGTGATAAGGGGCGGGAGCCGAAAACGGCGGATGGGGACGGTAGTAGCCTAAGTGTAAAAACCACGGCTTGTGCTGGACACTGCGCAAGTAGTCCAGACCCTTATCTGTGAACCAGGTCGTGTCGGACAAATGTGCCGGTATGCGACTAGGGTGGGCAGTGGCCCCCACATGGTGTTCCTCCAAGCCTTCCGGTAACCAAATGTCCCAGGGGTTGTCAGGCAGCTTCTGCCCTTGGGATTCAAGCCATCCAAAATAAGTTTCCATCTTCAGGCCCCAAGAGCCCACTGGTTTCCAACCCTCCATGTCCGCGCCCAAAACCGTAAATCGAGGGTCTTTGGAGGCGGTCGAACGAGGGTCAGGCGTGGTTGTGGTGTAACCAACCAAAGCAGGCTCGTAGCCTGCCTTACGTACTTCGAGGGCTATATTGGTATGACGCGCATCAAGGGGAATGGTGTTTTGTACCGCACGATGGTTCATCATATAAAGGCCTGTCAGCAAGCTGGCACGGCCGGGGCCGCAGGGTACAGCCTGGGTGTAGTGGCGAGCAAAGGTCACGCCCTCCTTAGCCAACGCTTCGATATTCGGCGTTTTGACAACCGGGTGACCCAGCATGGGCAAGGTGTCACCACGCCACTGGTCAACAACGATAAGCAAGACATTCTTCTGATGTGACATAGGTTTCTTTCTTGGGTTGAGAGGTACAGATTCAGTTCAACGTAGGGTCCAGTCGGTCACGCAGCCAATCGCCGAGCATGCTGACCGAAAAAGTAGTGATCACAATGAACAAGCTGGGCGCTAATAAAATCCAGGGGGCTGTTTGCAGGTATTCGCGGCCGTAGCCGACCATATTGCCCAAGCTGGTCATGGGCGGTTGAACGCCAAGCCCCAAAAATGACAACCCTGACTCCAGAAGAATCACTTCAGGGAAGGTCAATGTGACGCTTACGATCAGCGTGCTGGCGATGTTCGGCAGAATGTGCAATATATAAACTCGCCACGGGGATGCACCCAGGTCATAGACCGCTGCGGCATAACCTTGTTCATTGGCAGCAATAGTCAGACCGCGAGCAATTCGCGCCGATCTTTCCCACCCATAGAAGCCCATTAAAGCGATGAAGAGTGGCAAGGTGTTCCCAAAAAAAGCGAGAACAGCCAAAGCAATAATCATAAAAGGCATGGAGGCTTGAAAATCTACCAGTGTCAGTACCAGCTGCTCCACCCAACCGCGAAAATGCGCGGCCGCGAAACCCATGAGGACGCCGACCACGGCCGACAACAAGGTGCTGATAAAGGCGACCAGCAAGCTGATACGAACAGAAAAGATCAGGCGCGACAAAACATCACGGCCCAGTTCGTCGGTACCTAGCCAGTGCGTGGTGCTACCTCCAAAAAACACGGGAGGAGTCAGACGTGCCAGCAAATCGAGCTGGCTGTAGCTGAAAGGAGCGATCAGATCAGCCGAAAACGCGATCAATAAAACGAGGGCCACCCAAACCGCACAAATTTTGATGACGAGAGGCATCGAAAGAACAAAAATAGATGCCGACGACCGGGTTGCGACGATCGTACCTGTCGGTGCCTGAACGTTTGTAGACAAATCACTCACAAAGCTTTACCCCGCGCTTCTTGACCGCTACGAACACGGGGGTCAATCCAACCGTAAAGTGCGTCCACCAGAAGATTGGCGGTCACCATCGTGGTAGCCACCAACAGCAGAAGACTTTGAACCACAGCGAGGTCTCTGTTAGCCACGGAAGTCACTAGTAACCGGCCTACACCGGGCCACGAAAAGACACTTTCTACGACCACGGCACCAGCAATCAAGCTGCCCACCATGAAACCAATAACGGTCAGCGTCGGTATGGCGGCGTTGGGCATCGCGTGGTCAAGCACCACCCTGCGCCAAACAAGACCTTTTGCGCTGGCAGTTCTGATGTAGGGCTGACCCATGACCTCTAACATGGCCGAACGTGTGAACCGCGCAAGTACGGCAGCTCCGCCCAAGCTGAGAGCGACGATGGGCAGTATGGCGTGCTGCCAAGTTGCGTCACCCCCGCTGGGCAGCCAGCCCAAGTTAACCGCGAAAACTAAGACAAGTACCAGCCCGAGAACGAAGCTCGGCATGGTGTAGCCTGCAATCGATAGACTGATGAGCAGGCGATCGATCCAAGTATTGCGGTGCAAGGCGGCGAAAACACCAGCTGAAATACCGATTACCAATTTCAGAATAAATGCGGGAACAGCCAAACTAAGCGTAGCCGGTATACGCGCTAACACCAACTCCATGGCAGGACTCTTGTCACGCATCGAATAACCAAAATTACCCTCCAGCAAATTTTTAAAGTACCCCACATACT
Organism: Betaproteobacteria bacterium; assembly: GCA_009922295.1. GTDB lineage: Bacteria > Pseudomonadota > Gammaproteobacteria > Burkholderiales > Burkholderiaceae_C > Rhodoferax. The sequence goes on along the minus strand of RFWA01000035.1, from coordinate 8,304 downwards.
GCTGCCATAACGGTGCATCCAGTCCCCAGCCTTTGCGAAATGCTTCCAAAGCTTCTGGTGGCGCATCGGCAGACATGATCAGCATGGCCGGATCCCCAGTTGAACGCAAAATCACGAAGGCAAAACTAAGCACCAAAAATAACGTCAGCAGGCCGCGTAAAAATCTGATGACCAAAAATCGCGTCATGAACAACTCTCCACCAGTGTGTTCTGGCCTTGCGGTTTCTGGGCTAGCATGTGGCAGGCCACTTGGCGCTCGCTAGTGAGCGGTGTCAATATGGGTGACTGCTCACGACAGCGATCTTCAGCATACGGGCAGCGTTGTTGAAAGACGCAGCCACTTTGTAGGGACAACGGGTTCGGCGGTTCCCCCTGCAGCACAATCTTTGTTTTTTGCTGGCGATTCCAAAGAGATGGAATGGCCGACACCAAAGCCTGAGAATAGGGGTGCAAAGGCTCACTGAAAAGCTGCGCCGGCGGCGCTTGTTCCACAATTTGACCCAAGTACATCACGGCCACCTGATCACTAACTTGGCGAACCACTTTGAGGTCATGGCTGATAAACAGATAGGCTACGCCCATGAGCTCTTGGACGTCTTGCAACAGGTTGATCACTTGGGCTTGTATGGAGACGTCCAAGGCCGAAACCGGTTCATCGCAAACCAATAAGCTGGGTTTGAGAATTAATGCGCGCGACAACACCACACGTTGGCGCTGACCACCCGAGAGTTCGTGCGGATACCTTGACCACAAGGATTTAGCCAATCCGAGTGAGGCCATCAAAGCCTGCGCCTGCTCCATATGTTCAAGCGGGTCACTACGGTGATGAATCCGCAACGGCTCAAGCACCTGGGTGATCACAGGCAAGCGGCGATCCAATGCACCCAATGGATTTTGATAGACCATTTGCATGCGCTGGCGCAAATCGCGCCAAGTGGCATCGCGCGTTGACGGGACGGACTGCCCTTCAAATAGGACCCGACCTTGAGTGGCTTGCATCAAGCCCAACACAAGCCGAGCCGTGGTTGTTTTGCCGCAACCGGATTCACCGACCAAACCCAAAGTTTGACCTGCGCTGAGACTAAAAGAAATTCCATCCACGGCACGCAGGGTGGCCCTCCGATGACCTAGGCCATCGGGAATCCGAACTGCATAATGTTTGGCGAGATTTTGAACCTGGAGCAAAGGAGTCATGGTGAATTCATGAAGCAGGCCACTTGGTGACCCTCAGCCGCCGGAAGAAGCGCCGGATGATTCGATGTGCAAGTGATTTGTGCAAACTCGCATCTAGGTCCAAAGCTGCAACCGGCCGGTAGTCTTCCGGCTTCAGGCACTTGACCAGAAATAGCGATGAGCCTCTTTTGAGGAGAAGCTACATCAGGCACAGAGGCGAGCAAACCTTGGGTGTAAGGGTGCCGCGCGGTACGAAATAATTCGTCAGTTGTCGCGACTTCTACAGCGCGGCCAGCATACATGACCATTACCCTCTCACACTCCTGTGCAATCACGCTGAGGTCATGCGATATCAAAACCATCGCCATGCCTTGATCACGGCGAATTTCGCCCAGTAATTCCAGGATTTGAGCCTGAACCGTGGCGTCTAGCGCTGTGGTTGGCTCGTCCGCAATCAGAAGTTCCGGCTCCCCGGCCAGCGCCATGGCAATCATCACGCGCTGATTCATGCCACCAGACAACTCATGCGGATAGGCTTGTAACCTTTGTGCAGCATTGGGAATGTGAACCTGATCCAGTAGCCGAACCGCCTGCGTCCGGGCAGCCTCCCCATGCAGCCCTTTGTGCAAGGCGATCGCTTCAATCAACTGGCGGCCAACACGTTGCACTGGGTTTAAAGCTGACGCAGGGTCTTGAAAAATCATCGCGATGCGACAACCGCGTATGGAGGCCAAGGCCTTGTCATTAAGACCGTCAAAGCGTTGACCCGCGAGGCTGAACTCACCTTGGACTTGCGCCTGTGATCCAAGCAATCCCAGCGCGGCTAACCATGTGACACTCTTGCCGCAACCAGACTCGCCGACCATGCCCAATGATTCGCCCGCATACACATCGATGTCAAGGCCGTGAAGCACCTGCACTGCTGATGCCCCACGACCGAAACTCACCTTCAGCCCACGTAAACTGACCAAGGTATCGGGGATATCAAAGTCAGGCTGTATCCCCGTAGCGGCCTTCATTTTCCGTTGGACGGCATGCGCAGGTTGTCTGCCCTGAAGTCCATCGTGAACGTGGGCGACCACTTCCACTGAATATCCTTACGTTTACCATAGAACACCACGTTGCGGTGTAGCACCGTGTAAGCGGGATCTTCGCGTTCAGCAATCTCCAACATGCGTTGGAAGGCGCGGCTGCGGTTGTCCATGCTGGTAGACGTTTCTAAAAGAGACGACAAGGTATTGAATTCGTCGTTTCGCCATTCACCGGCTTGCTGTTGCTGTCCGTTGGGGCCGTGCTGGCTCACGATAGAGCTGACAGGGTCATTAAACGGCGCAGAGTTGGACCAGTCACGAATACCACGCGCGCTGTTGGCGGTCTCTAAAATCTGTCCCCAGTTTTCCTTCATCTGCATGTCGACGTTCAAGCCAACAGCACGCCACATCTCGGTCAGCACCTGAGCCGTTTGCACTTGGTTGGTGTAGTAATTGTTCAGGACGCGGAATGGGATGGGCTCACCTTTGTAACCCGACTCTTTAACCAGCCGGATAGCTAAAACTGGATCGAATTTTGGAACGGTCCAGTTCTTTTGAAACATTGGGCCGTAGTACTCCCACTGCAATCCGGCAGGTACGCTGGTGCGATTGCCCCAGAGCGATTTCACAATCGCATCTCGATCAATCGCATGCGCCAAAGCCAAACGAATTTTTGGGTTGGCCAACTGAGGGTGGTTTTTGTCGAACACAATAATTCGGTGATTCAGCACAGGTCCGCCCACCACCTCAAATTTGGGATTGGTTTCAATGGTCTTGATCTGGTCAGGAGGAATGTCTGTCACAAAGTCGTATTCACCACTGAGCAAACCATTCACTCGGCCGGCAACCTCAGGCACAACTTGGTAGCGAATCTCTTTTACAGTCGGCTTGCCTGCGAAGTAAGCATCGTGCGCCACCAAAACTAACATGTTGTCGGGCTTGAATTCCTTCACTTTGAAAGGACCGGCTGCGACCGGATTTCGCGCCCAACTTGCCCAATCTTTGGCGGCCAAGAATGCACGTTTAGAAATAATTTCTGATGAACGGGCAATGCGTCCCTCCAACGTCAGATCAGGTGCCATATTAATAAATCGCACTGTGTACTTGTCGATCGCTTTGACCTCTGACAGGGACGGAAACAAACGGCGAGCCACTGCAGGGACTTCGGGCGGCAATGTTGCCGCAGGCAGTTTGACGGCAGTAGCTGGTGTCTGGTTTGTAGACGTAGCTATGGTTGAGGGGATTTGCCCCACTACCAACGGCTTGGTAGCTCCGAACATGTATTCCGGGCTGTAAGTGAAGGCGACATCTTCAGAGGTCACTTCGTCGCCATTGTGAAATTTGACCCCTTTTCGCAACTTCAACTCAACCGTGTAGTCGTCAACTCGTTTCCAGGATGTCGCCAAGCCAGGCTTGAGCGACAAGTCACCTTGAAGGTTCAGCTCAATTAGACCTGCGTAGATCATTGGGAACATGCGGGACCCGACGTTCGACTGCTCGCGCAGGGGGGTTAGAGTTCCCGAGTTGGCAACTTGCTGAACCGCTACGCGTACGACTGGCCGATTGTCTGTTTGCGCATGCGCAACCGTGAGCAGAGCCAATGCTGAGGCTATCAGCGTAGATGTTAATAAATGCTGTTTCATGAATACCGCTCCGTCATGTAAAAACTAGACTATCGCGGCTCCGAATGAAAAAAGCGTGAAATTGGCATGAAGATTCGATGACCTCGGTTTTATCAATCAATTTGCCAGCTTAAAAACGTATCGACACAGTGCCGTTAGCACACCAGAGGCAGTGCCAGGGAAGACCTTCAGATCTCTGTCATGAGCTTGTCAAACCTGTCTCTTAGATTCACGTCAGGTCCGGACCAGAACTGCCGGCCATCAACAAGGAATTTGCTGTGCGCCTGATCCAGATTTCCGACACTCATGTATCGGCCAACCACCGATTTTTTTTGGCAAACCTCGAGGCAACCTCCAATTGGCTGCGTTCGCAAGAGGCGTCGTTGCTCGTTCACACGGGTGACGTGGGCATGGACTCTGCAGGCCAGGAGATTGACCTGTACGCCTCGCGAGACTGGCTCGCCGGGTTGGGCGCTCCGATTCACTGTGTCCCTGGTAACCACGACGTGGGAGATCGGAGCGAGATCAACCCCCGACAGCCCGTCAACAACGATCGGCTGCGGCTCTGGCGCGATGCCATCGGCCCTGATCGTTGGCTCATGGACCGGCAAGGCTGGCGCCTGATCGGTCTCAATGCAATGCTCTTTGGGACCGGTCACGAAGACGAAACAGACCAGTACATATGGTTTGAAAAAGCCTTGGAGACCGATTTGCCGGTAGCGATTTTTTTGCATAAACCATTATTCATCGATGCACCTGATGAAGCGCCGCGCGGCTATTGGTCTGTGGCGCCGCAGCCCAGGCAGCGCTTGATGGCATCAATGCGTCGTGCACGCGTCAAACTTGTGGCTAGCGGACACCTGCACATGCACCGCCAGCAGGAGGTGGACGGTATCAGCTACGTGTGGTGTCCTGCCTCATCTTTCGTGTGCGGCGAGAGCCAGGAAGAACTGGGCGGCGAGCGCCGCCTTGGCGCAGTCATGCATGTGTTCGGTGTGGATTCGGTGGAAAGCCAGTTCTTGCGGCCCAAGGGGCTCGACGACCTGAAAATTGAGCCGGTGCAACAAATTCTTTACCCGCGGTAAGGTGCGCCATGCAACAGGAAAACCATCAATTTGCTACCCCATCGGAACCCTTTGCGCTGGATTTGCAAGCCATTGAAAAGTCTTTCGGCACTAACCAAATCCTCACTGGTATTGACCTTCAGGTTCGCTCGGGAGAATTCATTGCGTTAGTCGGACCTTCCGGTTGTGGTAAGTCGACGCTGTTACGGATTGCGGCAGGTCTGGAACGTCCTGACAGTGGCCGGGTCCTGCTCAATGGGCGTGACCTGACCGCCGCTCGCGCCGCTGATCGCGATATGGCCATGGTGTTCCAGTCGTATGCGCTTTATCCGCACCTGAACGCGCGTCAGAATATGGCCTTGCCGCTGGTCATGCGCAGGCTCAACGCGCTTGAGCGGATGCCGTGGATAGGGCCTCTCATCGGAGCGACCCGCACTAAGCTGGCTGCCATCCGGCAGGAAATTGAGCAGTCTGCTCACACGCTCAAGATCACCGCCCTGCTCGATCGCAAGCCTGCACAGATGTCTGGCGGCCAGCGCCAGCGGGTGGCCCTAGGTCGCGCCCTTGTGCGCCACCCGAAAGCCTTCTTGATGGACGAACCGTTGTCCAACCTCGATGCCTCATTGCGCTTGCACATGCGCGCCGAGATCGCAGACCTGCATCAACGTGCTGGCGTGGTCACGGTTTATGTTACGCACGACCAAGAGGAGGCGCTTAGCATCGCTGACCGCGTTGCAGTGATGATGGGCGGAAGGATCTTGCAGCTGGATACGCCGCAGGCGATCTACCGCGATCCGCAGCATATTGATGTCGCCTGCTTTATCGGCAGCCCGCGAATCAACATCATCCCAGTTGAGGTTCGCAGCAACCTCCGGGCTTACCGGGGTGATGTCGAGCTCGCTCGCGGTTGTGAATTCGCGGCCGAAGGCGCTTTACGGTTGGCGATTCGTCCGGAGGCCTTAAGGATTCATGCTGATCCTCAGCCGGGTGCTTTTGCGGTGCACCTGCTTCGGGTGGAGTTTCTGGGCGTAGAAGCCTTGTGCCACCTGTTGCTTCCCGGGTCCGATGTGGCCTTGGTCACGCGCCAATCCCCAGAAATTGCAAGTCAGCTGAAAAAGCAGATGGACGCGGCACACGTTCTTTATGCCTCAGCTTTGGACGCCGACTGGCTGGCGTTCAACGCGAACGGAGAGCGGGTAGCACTGCGACTGCTCACCCAGGGTACGGCCATCGCACCGAGGTGATCGCATGATGAAGCATTCATTTGACCCCAACGAGGTACGGTCAGCATACTGGCTCAGCGCGCCCGCCTTGCTGTTGATGCTGGCTCTATTGCTGCTGCCTACGCTGGCTGTGCTGGCGCTCTCCTTTACCGATGCTGAGCTCGGCGTGTCCAAGGTGAACTTTCTCGGGCTTTCGTCTTATGCCCGTCTACTCGAGGACCGCACCTTCCTGGGCGCAGTCAGAAACACTGCACTTTACGTGGTGCTGGTCGTGCCCGCCTCTGTGGTGCTGGGCTTGGGACTGGCCATGCTGATCGAGGCAGACGACCTGTTGAAGCCGTTCTTCCGATCGATCTACTTTCTGCCGGTCGTTTCGCTGCTGGTGGCCATGGCCAGTGTGTGGCAGTACCTGATGCACCCGTCTATTGGGCCGATTAATATGCTGCTGAATAAGTTCGGTCTTTCCAGTGTCAACTGGCTGGGATCCAGCGATAACGTGATGGGCGCCCTGGCCATCATCGGTATCTGGCAGACCGTGGGATTCAACATGGTGTTGTTCCTAGCGGGCCTCACCGGAATCAACCGTGACCTGTACGCCGCAGCCGAGATGGACGGCGCCAGGTCGGCTTGGTCACGCTTTTGTGTGGTCACGTGGCCGATGCTTGGGCCCACTACGCTGTTTGTCCTTACTATTTCGGTGATCAACGCGGTCAAAGTCTTTGAGACCGTGGCGACGCTGACCCATGGCGGCCCGGGCAAGTCCTCCGACGTGCTGCTGTGGGTGATTTACGAGGAAGGCTTCGTGCATTTGCAAATCGGACCCGCATCCGCCATGGCGATGGTCTTCATCGCCGTGCTACTGGTACTGGTTTTGATTCAGACCCGGGTCCTGGAGAAAAGGGTGCACTACACATGATGCCTGCCAGCTATTTTCTGCGCGGCCTGCGCATCGTGCTTCTTCTAGCCGGGGCCGTGTTCATCTTGGCACCTTTTGTTTTCATGGTCTCCACCTCGCTCAAGCCGCAGGCCGAGGTATTTTCGTCGACGCTGCAGCTGGTGCCGCAGCAATGGTTTGCGATATCGAACTACACCAAGGCGCTGACTCGCATTCCCATGGGTCAGGTTCTTCTCAATGGCATCTATGTCTGTTTGGCCATCGTTGTGTTCCAGATCCTTTTCGCACTGCCCTGCGCCTACGCCCTCGCCAAGCTTCGGTTCAGGGGCCGCGAGCTAGTTTTTGGCTTGGTGTTGCTTGGCCTGCTGATTCCCATCCATGCCATCTCCATTCCCTTGTATGCCGCGGCGCGCGGCGCTGGGCTGCTCAATACCTTGTCCGTGCTGATCGTTCCCTTTGTGCTCTCGGTGTTCGCCATATTTCTGTTCCGCCAGTTCATCAAGTCCATCCCTGACGACTTGATCGCTGCAGCACGCTGTGACGGCCTGAGCGAATTTGCCATTGTTTGGCGGATCGTGCTGCCCAACGCGTGGCCGGCGGCGTCTGCATTTGCGGTGTTCTCGGTGGTAGCGCATTGGAACGATCTCTACTGGCCGCTAATTGCCATTACCAAGACTGAGCTGGCGACGCCCCCGCTTGGCCTGCTCTTCTTTCGCGCTGCTGAAGCAGGGGACGACTACGGCGCCCTGATGGCAGCGGCTGTGGTGATCACCCTACCTCTTGTCGTGTTCTTTTTATTCGCCCAGCGTCTGTTCATCGAGGGTATGACGATGAGTGGTCTTAAAGGCTGAATCTGTTTCTTCTCAACCAACCTCAATCAGGAGTTTTAATGAAGCGTTTTATTGCAAGTATCGGTGTCAGTCTCACCTTATGGTCTGGCGCCGCTTTGGCGCAAACCACCGAAGTTCTCGTTCACTACCCCATGCCGGGTTTCTTCAAGAACGTGATGGATCAGATCTCCACGGAGTACATGAAGAACCATCCGGAAGTGAAAATCAAATTCACCAGCCCCTCTCCCACCTATGAGGATGGCCTGCAGCTGATGCTTCGCCAGGCCGGGACGGCGGAGATGCCTGACGTGAGCTTCATCGGCCTGAACCGCTTGCGCGTGCTCGCCGAGCGCAACATCGGTATCGATCTGACCCCCTTCACCAAGGCCGATACCAAGCTGGCGCAAGACGGCTTTTCTGACCGTCTCCTAGGTCTGGCGCGCTTCAATGGCCGCCAGGTGGGTCT
>RFWA01000340.1 GCA_009922295.1 Betaproteobacteria bacterium | reverse complement strand
CCTGGCCTTTGACCAGGATCACGTTGCGGTCGGTAATCTGCGTGACGTGCTTCCAGTTTTTGTCGACGATAACGCTGCTGATGCCCGTCTCGCGGATCAGACCGCAAATGTGCCAAATCTCGCGCGCGATCAGCGGGGCCAGCCCTTCGGTGGCCTCGTCCAGGATCAGCACATCCGGGTTGGTCATCAGGGCCCGACCAATCGTCAGCATTTGCTGCTCCCCGCCTGACAGTTGCTGGCCGCCGTGACCCAGGCGCTCTTGCAGGCGAGGGAAGGTCCTCAGCACCTTTTCATAAGTCCAGTCAAGCTGGCCGCGGGTGCCGGCGCGCGCCGCCATCTTGAGGTTTTCCAGCACGCTCAGGTTACCGAAAATGCCTCGGCCCTCTGGCACGTAGGCCACGCCAAGCTGGGCAATCTCAAATGGCGCGCGGCCGGTCATTGGCCGGCCCATAACATGCACCGAACCGCTTCGAGGCTTGACCAGGCCCATCAGGCTTTTCAGCAGGGTGCTTTTGCCCATGCCGTTGCGACCCATCAGGCCGATGGTTTCGGACCGGCCCACTGAGAAGTTGACATCTCGCAGGATGTGGCTGGCGCCGTAGAAAGTGTTCAGCCCGCGTGCGTCGATAAGAGGTTCGTTCATGTCTGCTCCTCGCCCAGGTAGGCTGCCTGCACGTCGGCATTGCCGCGGATCGCCTCAGGCGTGCCGCTGGCAATGACTTGGCCGTTGACCATCACGGTCAGGTGGTCGGCCAGGGCAAACACGGCGTCCATGTCGTGCTCCACCAGCAAGATGGCGTGATCGGCCTTCAGCTTGAGCAGGAGTTCCACCATGCGTTGGGCTTCGGCCACACCCATGCCGGCCAGCGGCTCGTCAAGCAGCAGAACCTGCGGTTCGGTGGCCAGTGTCATGGCAATCTCAAGCTGCCGCTGCTCGCCATGACTGATCGCACCGGCCATAGCCTCACGCCGATCTTTTAAGCCAGAAAGCTCTATAGCCCTTGTCGCACGGTCATTTGTAGCTATTGATTTGCTAGCATTGGTCAGCCAGCTGAGCGGATTCCAGGGTTGCTGCACCTGGCGTGACTGTGCAGCTAGGCGCACGTTGTCCCAGACGGTGAAGGCTTGGAAAATATTGGTTTTTTGGTAGCTGCGTCCCATGCCTTGGTGCGAAATTCGCTCTGGTGTCCAGCCGGTGATGTCGGCGCCACACAGCATCACCTGCCCGTCGGTCGGCGGCAAGTCGCCAGACAGCAAGTTGGCCAGGGTTGACTTGCCAGCCCCATTGGGGCCAATCACCGCATGGATTTGCTGGCGCCAGAGCGTCAGCGAGACATTGTTCACCGCCGCCAGTCCGCCAAAGCGTTTGGTCAGTCCGGTTGCGGTCAGCAGCACCTCACTCATCAGCCGCTCCCTTTTGGCGGCTCAACCGGCTGGCCAACCCGAGCAGGCCGCGCGGTGCAAAAATCACCACCAGCACAATGAAACTACCCATCCACAGCTGCCAATGTTTGCCGAGCTGCACGCTGCCGACTTGCGGCAGGTCTTTAAACAGGTGCAGCACCACCTCAAAGCCAAAGGCGCCGACGATGGCACCGGCAAAATTGCCCATGCCACCCAGAATCACCATCATGATGGCGTGCGCACTCATGTGAAAGCCCATCAATTCCGGGTTGATGTAACCCGTTTGGACGCCCCACAGGTAACCGGCCAGACCCGCCAGCGCGCCAGCGAGCGAGAAGGCCGTCAGTTTGTAGCCGAAGGTGCCAAACCCGAGCGCCCGCATGCGATGCTCATTGACCCGAATGCCAGCCAGCGCCCGGCCAAAAGGGCTCCACAACAGGCGCCGCAGAAAGCCGTAGACCAGTAGCATGGCGGCCAGGGTGAAAAAATACAGGGTCTTCTTGTCGTCCAGATCGAACAGCGTCCAGCCGCCAAGGCTCACTGTGGGCTTGAAATTGATGTAGAGGCCATCGGAGCCACCCAGGGCCTTGTTGTCAAAAAACAGAAAGAACACCATCTGGGCAAAGGCCATGGTCACCATGATGAAGTAGATGCCGTGGGTACGGACGACAAAGAAACCAATCACCAAGGCTGCCAGCCCAGACGCCAGCACTGACAGAGGCAGCGTCAGCCAAAGCGAGGCCGCCTCGTTTTGCGGCATCAGAAAGGCCAGCGCGTAACCGGCCAGGCCGAAATAAGCTGCATGCCCCAGCGACACCAGGCCGCTCACCCCCTGCAACAGGTCCAGGCTCATGGCAAAAATGGCCAGAATCATCATGCGCGTGACCATTTGCACATAAAAATCACCGCCAACGAACGGGAAAGTGGCCAGCGCCGCCAACCCCAGCCACAGCACCAAGCGCACGCTGCGCGGAAACACTTCCAGATTGGCCCTGGGCGTGCTCATTGCTTGAACAAGCCTTCTGGCTTCCACAACAGCACGGCCGCCATCAGCATGTAGACCAGCATGCCAGACACCGAAGGCAGTAGTACCTTGCCAAAGGTGTCCACCAGGCCGACCAGCAGGGCTGAAATGAGCGCCCCCCGCACCGATCCAATGCCGCCAATCACCACCACCACAAAGCACATGATCAGCACCTGCGAGCCCATGTTGGGGTAGACGCTAGATACCGGTGCGGCGATCATCCCAGCGACTGCTGCCAGGCCCACGCCAATGGCAAACACGATGGCGTGGATCAGCTTGATATTGATGCCCAGTGCTTCCGCCATGTCGCGGTTGAAGGCGCCCGCCCGGATCTTCATGCCCAGGCGCGTCTTGGAGATCAGCAAGTACAGCCCGAGTGCCAGCGCCACGCACACCGCCGACATGAACAGCCCATGGAGCGCAGCTCTTCAAAAATATAAATGAGGCCGAAGGTCAGCAGCACCTGGTCCAGGTGGTCGCGCTTGTAAAAATGTCTAAACAACAGCCATTCCAAGGCCAGCCCAAAGCCTACAGACAACAGCGTGCCCACCAGCAGCGCCAGCGTCAAACTGCCCAAGAGGGCGCTAAGCGAGTAGGCCAGGTAGGCGCCCAGCATGTAAAAACTGCCGTGCGCCAGGTTGACCACACCCATGATGCCGAAGATCAGGGTCAGGCCCGCCGCCAGCATGAACAGCAGCAGGCCGTACTGCACACTGTTGAGCAGTTGGATGAGAAAGGTCGGGAAATCCATCGGAGGCAGTGCACTGAAAAAAGGGAGGCACGTGCCTCCC
>RFWA01000339.1 GCA_009922295.1 Betaproteobacteria bacterium | reverse complement strand
CTGCCCAAACCGAAAGGCCACTTACAGGTGGAGGGCGTGGTCGCGGCCGCGCCGGGCAGCCAGTTGGCCATTCTGAAGGGGGTGGCTTTTGCCCTGAGCCCCGGTGAGGCACTGGCGGTGGTTGGGCCTTCAGCGTCTGGCAAAACGACCTTGGCGCGACTGTTGGTTGGCCTTTGGCCGGCCATCAATGGCAAGGTTCGACTCGATGGGGCCGATGTTTACGCCTGGGACAAGCGCGAGCTTGGGCCCCACATGGGTTACCTGCCGCAGGGCGTTGAGTTGTTTGACGGCACTGTGGCCGAGAACATTGCGCGTTTTGGTCAGATCGATATGGTCAAGGTGGAAGAGGCGGCGCGGGCCGTTGGCGTGCATGAGTTCATTTTGGCCCTGCCTCAGGGTTATGCCAGCCCGGTTGGCCGCGACGGGGCGGTGTTGTCGGGTGGCCAGCGGCAGCGGGTGGCTCTGGCGCGTGCCTTGTACGGCAATCCGGCCTTTGTCGTGTTGGATGAACCCAACTCGAGTCTGGATGAGCAGGGTGATGCCGCTCTAGCGCAAGCCATCATGCAGCTCAAGTCGTCTGGGACGACCTTTGTGGTCATGACGCATCGCACCAGTGTGCTGGGTGCGGTGGACAAGATGTTGGTGCTGCGCGAAGGGCAGGCCCAGATGTTTGGTCCGCGGGACGAGGTCCTGAAGGCGCTGGCCGAGGCTGCGGCCAAAGCCCGCCAGCCGGCGGTGCCTGCGCCAGTGGCCGCTTGAGCCTTTGAACGGATTGTTATGAATAAGCGTTTTTTCTTTGGCCGCAGTGACCTGACCCGCAGTTTGTGGGCTTTCCGCCGCGAGTTTTTGATGGTGGGCTTTTACAGCATGGTCGCCAATGTGCTCATGTTGGCGCCCACGCTGTATATGTTGCAGGTTTACGACCGTGTGCTTGCCAGTCAAAGCGAAGTCACGCTGGTGGCAATCTCCTTGCTGACGCTGTTGTTGTTTGGCGTCATGGCGTTTGCCGAGTGGATGCGGTCCCGGCTGCTGGTTCATACGGGGGTAAGGCTGGACGAGCGTTTGAGTACGCAGGTGTTTGACGCGAGTTTTGAGGCGAACCTGAACCAGTCGGGCCATGCTGCGGCGCGTTCTTTTGGCGACTTGATCCAGATTCGGCAGTTTTTGACCGGGAACGGTATTTTTGCCTTTTTTGACGCCCCTTGGGCGCCGATTTACCTTGCTGTACTTTACTTTCTGCACCCCTGGCTGGGTGCGATCGGTCTCCTGTTTGCTCTGGTGCAGGCCGTTTTGGCCTGGGTCGGGCACAGGGTGGTGGCAGAGCCCTCGGAGGCCGCAACCAAGGCGGCATCAGATGCAGGCGTCTTTTTGCAGGGGAAATTGCGTAATGCCGAGGTGTTGGAGTCCATGGGCATGATCCAGAACCTGCAGGCGCGGTGGCAATCAAGGCACCAGCAGCACCTGAGCTTGGGCGGTAGGGCGCAGCGTTTGACGCACCACATCACGGCATGGAGCAAGTTCATCCGCTACAGCCAGCAGTCCTTGGCGCTGGGTGCGGGTGCCCTGTTGGTGATTGACGGGCAGCTGTCGCCGGGTGCCATGATTGCGGCCAACGTGCTGATGACACGCGCCCTCGCGCCAATCGACCAGCTGGTGGGCAGTTGGCGGCAGTTCATGAGCATGCGCACGGCGTTTGGGCGGCTGGAACAGGTGCTCAAGGATTTTCCGCCAAGGTTGGCGACTCACCGCCAGGCCACATTGGCCGGTGAATTGACCTTGCGGGGGGTGACCGCCGGCGCATCGGGGCGGCCCGAACCCATATTGCGAGGGATTGACCTGGAGGTGCCTGCTGGTACGGTGATGGTGATCGCGGGGCCCTCTGGTTCGGGCAAGTCCACCTTGGCCCGGGTGCTGGTGGGCATCTGGCCCCAGGTTTCGGGAGATGTCTTGCTTGATGGCGTGGCGATCGATCAGTGGGATCGGTCCGCCCTGGGTTCGCAAATTGGCTATCTGCCGCAGGACATAGAGCTGTTTGAGGGGACGATCGCCGAGAACATTGCCCGTTTTGGCGAGATTGATTCCGAGCAGGTGATTGCAGCCGCGCAGCGGGCTGGCTTGCATGAGATGATTCTGCGCTTCCCCAAGGGATACGACACACCCATGGGCGAGGCGGGCAACCTGCTGTCTGGTGGGCAGCGGCAACGAATTGCCTTGGCGCGTGCGGTCTACGGCGACCCGGCACTGTTGGTGCTGGACGAGCCCAATGCGAACCTGGATGACGTGGGTGAAGCGGCCCTGTACCAGACCGTGGCGCAGCTGAAGGCGGCTGGTAAAACAGTGTTTCTGATCACCCATCGCCCGGGCGCGGTGGCGCTGGCTGATCGCGTGCTCTTTCTCAAGGACGGCCTTGTGCAGGCCGAAGGCCCGCGTGAGGCCGTGGTCGCAGCACTGCAGGCCCAGCGTGGTGCCCAGCCAACGGCAACGTCGGCCGGTGCTCTGCCGGCTTGAATCTCCGCACTCAATTTTTTCAAGGTAAAGACTGTCATGACCCAAGAAGATTTGTCCAAGCGTACGCCGCCCCCCACCCAGCCGAATGGATCGGCGGTGCAGGATGTCAAGTTCACCGAGAAAAAGACCACGCCTGCCAGCGGTAGGCCCACGCGTATCGGGTTGTGGGCGCTGGTGTTGGGCTTTGGCGGCTTTTTGGTGTGGGCCGGGCTGGCGCCTCTGGACGAGGGCGTGCCAGGCGCCGGCATGGTGGCCATTGACACCAAGCGCAAGCCAGTGCAGCACTTGAGCGGCGGCATTATTAAAGAAGTGCTGGTGGGCGAGGGTGACCCGGTCAAGGAGGGTCAGCTGCTGATTCGACTGGATGAGACGCTGTTGCGAGCCGGCTATGAGTCGATTCGCCAACGCTACCTGGGCTTGCGCGCCATGGAAAGCCGCTTGCAGGCTGAGCAACGTGGCTCGGCAGCGATCGGGGTGCATCCGGATGTACAGCAAGCCAGTAGCGACCCACAGATTCGTGAGGTCTTGGCCACGCAGCAGCAGTTGTTCCAGTCGCGACGGTCGTCCTTGCAGGCGGACTTGAGGTCCATCGAGGAGAGCATTCAGGGCCAGGAGGCGATGATCTTGGCCTATGACACCATTCTGGTTAATCGCAAGCAGCAGCAGGCGCTGCTGAATGAGGAACTCAACAACACCCGCGGCTTGGTGAGCGAG
>RFWA01000338.1 GCA_009922295.1 Betaproteobacteria bacterium | reverse complement strand
GCAGGTGCCGGCACCTGCTGGCGTGGTGGACTGGCTGAGCGCTTTTGTGGCCGAGCACCATGTGGCCGAGCCCAAGCGCCGCAAACGCCCTGAGAGCTTTCGCACCCTGACGGACCGCTTTGGCAACCCCGCCTCGATCAGCACCGACAAGGCCCGTGGTGGTGGCGGCCATGGTTGACGGCTTTCTGGGTCGCTGGTCCCAGCGTAAGCAGGCCCAGCGCGCCGGCGTGCCGCTCGACGAGCCTCCGGCCCCGACACCGGCCCCGGTATCGACCCTTGCACCTATCCCAGCAGTTGCTGCACCTGCGCCCGGGGAGCCGCCAGCGGTGGAGACGGTTGCCCAGCCAGCGCCCGAGCCAGCCCCGCCGCCGCCCAGCCTGGACGACGCCCGCCAGCTCACCCCCGAGTCCGACTTTCGCCCTTTCATGGCGCGCGGCGTGGCGCCTGAGGTGCGCAATGCCGCCATGAAAAAGCTATTTGCTGATCCCCAGTTCAATGTGATGGACCGGCTTGATACCTATATTGACGACTATTCCCTCCCGGACCCGCTGCCGGCCTCCATGCTGCGCCAAATGGCCAGCGCCCAGTTTTTGAAGTTGTTTGACGACGACAATGAGGCCGAACCGCCCCAGCCACCCGAGCCTGACCATGACCACACTGATCTGCGACTGCAACCAAACCATGCCGCTGGACAAGTCGAGCCTGGGGGCGGCGCTCAACGAGACGCTGACGCTGCATAGCAGCCTGTGCCGGCGCGAGGCTGCCGCCTTTGTCAAGGCGCTGGGTACCGGCGAGGACCTGGTGGTGGCTTGCACGCAGGAGTCGCGCCTGTTCAGCGAGCTCGCCAGCCAGACGCCCGGCGCGCAGGCCCCGATCCGTTTTGTCAACATCCGAGAAACCGGCGGCTGGAGCCGCGACGCCAAAGACGCCAGCCCCAAGATCGCCGCGCTGCTGGCTGTGGCCCACCTGAGCGAGCCCGAGCCGGTGGCTACTGTCAGCTACCAAAGTGCAGGCCGGCTGTTGATCATTGGTGAGCTGGGTGCCGCCGAGCAGGCTGCCGAGCTGCTAGGCCCCGAGCTTGACATCACGCTGTTCACCCAGGGCGGGGACATGTCGGGTGCGCAGCAAGAGCGGCGCTACCCGGTTTTAGGCGGCCAAATCCAGACGCTGACCGGTTGGCTTGGCGCCTTTGAGCTGACTTGGCTGCGCAATAACCCGATTGACCTGGACCTGTGCACCCGATGCAATGCCTGTGTCAGCGCCTGCCCGGAAGGCGCGATCGGGCTCGATTACCAGATTGACCTGGCGGCCTGTCAGTCGCACCGGGCCTGCGTCAAGGTTTGCCAGGTGGCGGGCGCCATTGATTTCACCCGCGCCCCTGAAACCCAGACCGAGCGCTTTGACCTGGTGCTTGACCTGCGCGCCACGCCCGCTTTCAGCCAACACGCCTTGCCACAAGGCTATCTGCGCTGGCACGACCGCAACCCGGCTGTGTTGTTGCAGCTGCGCGGCCTGGTGGGTGAATTTGAGAAACCCAAATTTTTTGCTTATCAGTCCCGCCTGTGCGCCCACAGCCGCAATGAAAAAGTGGGCTGCCAGGCCTGCATCGACGTCTGCTCGGCCTCCGCCATCAGCAGCGACCGCAGCCGCCAGCAGATCAAGGTCAACCCGCAGCTGTGTGTGGGCTGCGGCGCCTGCAGCACCGTGTGCCCCAGTGGCGCCCTGAGCTTTGGCTACCCGCGCGCCAGTGAGCAGGGCGTCAAGCTCAAAACTCTGCTGGCCACCTATGCCCGCAGCGGCGGCAAGAACGCGGCCCTGCTGTTGCACAGCCAGCAGGGTGGGGCACGGCTGTTGGGCGATCTTGGGCGGGCCGCGCAACTGGAGCGTGGCCGCCGAGACGGCACACGCGGCGTGCCGGCCCGGGTGCTGCCGCTGCCCCTGTGGCACACCGCCTCCACTGGGTTGGAGCTTTGGCTGACCGCCATCGCCTATGGGGCCTCGCAGGTCTGGATTTTGCTGACCGACGAAGAAGCTCCGCAGTACCGACAAGCCTTGGAGGAGCAGATCGCCGTGGCGCAAGCCATCTTGACCGGGCTCGGTTTTTCCGGCGAGCATGTTCGGCTGCTGCAGGCCCGTGACGCGCGGGATCTGGGGTCGCTGGACCTTGCGTTGCAGGCGCCACCGGCGCAGGGTGTGGCGCGCAGCGCCGGTTTTGCGATACAGGCCGACAAGCGTGCCACCCTGGCGCTGGCGCTTGACCACCTGATGGCCCAGGCGCCCACCCGCTCGGGGGTGATTGCATTGCCCGCAGCCGGCTCACCGCTGGGGGCGCTCACACTTAACAAAGACACCTGCACGCTGTGCCTGAGCTGCGTCAGCGCCTGTCCGGCCAGTGCCCTGCAAGACAACCCGCTAGCGCCGCAGCTGCGCTTTATTGAGAAAAACTGTGTGCAGTGCGGCCTGTGTGTCAGTACCTGCCCGGAGAAGTCGCTGGCGCTGTTGCCACAACTCAACCTGGCGCCGCAACGCAACGAGCCGGTGCTGCTCAACGAGATGAAACCCTATGCCTGCATCCGGTGCAGCAAACCCTTTGGCACCCTCAAGGCCATAGAGGCCATGCTGGGCAAGCTGGCCGGGCACAGCATGTTCCAGGGCGCTGCGCTGGAGCGCCTCAAAATGTGCGGTGACTGCCGGGTCATTGACCTGCACTCTGCCACCAACGAAGCCCGCATCACCGACCTCTGACCATGACGCTCTACGCCCCCCCCACCAGCAGCGCGCTCGACGAAGAGACAGCCCGGGCCGAGTTGTATGGCGTTTTGGCCCTTCTTTACTATGCAGCACCCAGCCCGGCGCTGATCGCCCAGCTGTGCGCCGCTGCCACCGAAGCCCCGGCGGCAGGTGCCCTGCTGGAAGAACCCTGGCGTGTGCTGGTTGGGATGGCGCGCAGCCTGCCAGATGGCGCCATTGCGCAAGAGTTTGATGCGCTGTTTGGTGGCATCGGCAAACCCGAGGTGTATCTGTACGGATCACATTTTTTGAGCGGCTTTCTCAACGAAAAGCCGCTGGCGCGTCTGCGCACTGACCTGGCCGCGCTGGGCCTGGCACGCGACGACGCCATGTCCGAGACCGAAGACCATGTGGCCTGCCTGTGCGAGGTGATGCGCTACCTGATCGCCGGTGACGATGTGGCGGTGGCCAACCTGAGCCGCCAGCGCGAATTTT
>RFWA01000337.1 GCA_009922295.1 Betaproteobacteria bacterium | reverse complement strand
CCAGAGCCCTGGTTCCTGTCGCATTACCGCGATAAAGACCAGCTTGAGGTGGACTTTGTATTGGAATCCGCGTCACGCGAGTTGATCGGCATTGAAGTCAAGGCCGCTGCCAGCGTGCAGGCCAGCGACTTCAAGGGTCTACGCAGATTGCGTGAAGTTGCCGGCAAGCCCTTTGTCACTGGCATCGTTCTCTATGATGGCCAGCAGGCGCTATCCTTTGGCGATGGATTCTGGGCGGTGCCACTCGATCAGCTTTGAGTGCCTTTCAGGCTGCTGCGGCAATCCGGGACTTCATGGATCGCCACGGCCTACGGCCTCGCGATGACGATACCGTCTGCCCAGGCGCGCGGCGCCAGCTGTGGCTGAACGGTCAGCACGGCATAGCTATTGCCGTTGGCAAACAGCTCGCTGTGGGTGGCCAGATAAGCCAGCATGCGCTTGGTGTAGGTGCTGCCGTCCACGGCGAGAAGGATGTTCATGGTGTCTGGTCTTCTTGATGAGGTGACCGGTCTAAGCCAGGGCGGCCCCTTTCAATATTGATACAGGTCAAGCAAGTGGGGTGACCGGCTTGGTATGAAGCCGCGGGTTTCAGACCTACTTATCGACTTTCAATTTGCAGCGCTTTCGCGTCATTGCGCCCCGGGTTGAATTGATTCACAGCGGCGTCAGCCGCATAGCCCATTGAGAGCCCGCAAATCAATTGGTATGGCGCCGGAATCTTGAATTCGGCCCGGATGGGGCCTGCCCATGTCGCAAGTGCGCCTTGGGCGCAGGTGGCGAGGCCGTGAGCATGCGCTGAAAGCATCAGTGTGTTCAAAAATATGCCCGTATCCAAAATGGAAAACTCGCGCAGTCCTTTGTGTGCAAACACAAAGATGGCCGTGGGGGCGCCAAAAAATTCAAAATTACGCCGCATCTGGCGGTCGCGTGCTGCCCTGTCTTTGCGTCCAATGCCCAGCACATCGTACAGCCCGGCGCCTGTTGCCCGCCGTTGGGCTTGCAAATCATCCGGGTAGGAAAACTGGGTTGAGAAGTCACCGTCTGGCAATCCCCGGCGGGTCAATAAGAGCCGCAGCTTGCCCAGAACGCCAGCGTTCTGGGCTGCCATGCCAAGATCAAATAGCGTACAAAGCGCCCTGGACAGCCTGACGCGCACATCGCCTGAGGCGATGGCGATCCGATAGGGCTGGGTGTTTGACCAACTCGGCGACCAATTGGCATCTGCCAAGACCTCATTCAGCACGGTTTCAGGGATGGTCTGGGGCAAAAAATCCCGGACGCTGCGGCGCGTGCGAATCAATTGAGACAGTTTTTCGGCGGGGGTAGACAGGGCGTCGGTCATGGCATCGGGTCTGGGGTAGGGATGGGCGCTTATGGCCAGAGCTTTTTTCAAACCAGGCCAAGGCGTCGCGCCACAAGGGTTGCGCCTGGCGCCGGAAGTAACCCATGTGGCCGATGCGCTTAAGCCCCAAAGAGGCGGGATCAATGTTGACACCCTGCCAAATGCCTGCCGGGTAGCCGGACATGAATGCATCGCGTGAAGCAGGCAGGGCCCACAGGTCATCGATGGCGTTGGCCGCCATGATGGGCGTGCTGACAGACCCGAACTTCTCCTGCAGATCGGGCATCGCCGGGTCGTCAAAAAAATACCGCGGGAATTGACACCAGTGTTTCCAGTCGCGAAACACCCCCAGTGGAAGGTCGACCCCCATGCCCAGCTTGGACCATGCGAGATAGCCCTTCCAGCGCACCAGCAATGGCCCGATGAAGTTCCACAAGATCAGCACCTTGATCTGCTCTGCTTTGGGCATCCAGCCGTGCCACCCGGCGCCTGTGGCGAAGGTATAAAACTTGGCGACTTTGTGGTGGTTTGGCAAAAGGCCGAATGCGTGCCCGCCAAACGAGTGGCCGAGCATATAAAGAGGCATGGCCTCTGTGTGCATGCAGTCGACGGCTGCTGCAAGGTCCTGATAAGCCCAGTCCAGATAGGCCATTTTGAACCCTCTGAGGGTTGCCGGTTTGGAAAGCCCGACGCCACGGTAGTCCAGCGTCAAGGTCTCGTACCCTTGTGATGCGGCAAACTGTGCAAAGGCTTGGTAAAACATCTGCGGCACACCGGTTGCGCCTGCAACGATCAGCCGCGCGCGGGCTGGCCCATGGCATTGATAAAGTAGCGCGCTGATGGCGTATCCGTCTCCGGTCTTCAAACTAACAGGCGTCGGACCTGTTGGGCTTTTATCCACGGCTGCTGTCATGTCCGACCACCTGCGACAGCGTGCTTCAAAAGACCCGCCCGGATAAGGCCGATCAACGCTTCGGTGGTTTCGCGCATGATGTCCCCGCTCTCAGCAACACGGGACTGCAAAAGCGCCCCTTCATAGGCAGACACGATGAGGGATGCGGTGGCGCGCGCGGCGGGATCAGACATGCCGCCTACGCCAAGAACCTGCGAGATTTTGGCGCGCAGCAAGGCGAACGCGTTGTTCAAGGCGGCCCGGATTTCCGCGTCTTCACCCGTTGACTCCAAGGCAATGGTCGCCAGTGGACAACCTGCTTGAAAATTACTTTTCTCCAGCATCTTTTGGGCTGAGCCCATCCACAGCGTCATGGCGTCCACCGGATCCGCCGTCCGCTGGATGAGCTTTTCCAGGCTGCTGCCCAGTTGCTCCGCAACGGCCTCGATGGCTTTGATTGCCAGTTCAGATTTGCCACCCGGAAAGTGGTGGTACAGCACACCCTTTGGGGTTTGAGCGCTTGCAAGCAAATCGCTGATGCCAACCCCGTGGTAGCCCTTGTTTCTGAGGGCGTCGACCATGGCCGCAATCAAGCGATCTCGGGTACCGGTGGAAGCAGTTTCTTTGGTCATGGTACTTGATTCTATAGACCGGTCGGTCTAGTTGGCAAACCATCATGACAAAAGCCACTGGCTTGGAGAGGTATTCATTCCGAAGACCCTCAGGAGGCGTGGGATTGGCTGCGCCCTGATCAATGACTGCGTCAGGCGGAGCATCGATATCGGCATTCATGCGCTCTACCTCTACACCCCCGATCAACAAAAACTATACGAACGGTTTGGGTGGCGCGAAGTGGAGCAGGCCATGGTAGACGGCGAGACGGTCAGCGTCATGGTGCGGCTCGCACCGCCTAACGCCTCTGGCCCTCAGTGGTAATCGTCTTCACGTTGGTGGCGAATGGCGCCAATGATGACGGTGTTGCTGTCCACAATCTCGAACAGCGCG
>RFWA01000336.1 GCA_009922295.1 Betaproteobacteria bacterium | reverse complement strand
TTCCCGCAAGGCCGAAATGGCAATTTCGCGCCCGATGATGATCAAGGCCACAAAGACATCGGCCCGCTGCAGCTGAACCAGCACCAGCACACAGGCACAGACCAGGAACTTGTCGGCCACCGGGTCAAGAAAAGCCCCAAAAGAAGACACTTGATTAAGCTTGCGCGCCAGGTAGCCATCCAACCAATCTGTAGCTGCAAAGACCACAAACATCACCGTCGCAATGAGATTCCTGCTGGCCGGTTCGATAGGCAGATAGAACACCCCGACGATCAGGGGAATCGCCACGATGCGCGCCCAAGTCATCAGCGTCGGGATGGTTAGAAACATGGTGGGATTGTGGCACGCCCATGGTGCGCGGAGGCCGTGGCAAGGTCAGTGCAGCGCCCTGTAGATGGTATCGGCCAGTTCCTTGGAAACACCATCCACCGTGGCAATATCTTCGGCACTGGCCTGCGCAACACCACGAACACCGCCAAAACGCTGCAACAGGCGGGCTCGCCGTCTGGGCCCAACGCCGGGGATTTCTTCGAGCTTGCCGCCGTCAAGCCGCACTTTCGCCCTTTGGGCCCGTCAAGCCGCACTTTCGCCCTTTGGGCGCGCATGCCGGTAATGGCGAAACGGTGCGCCTCGTCGCGGATCTGGGCCACCAGCATCAGTGCGGCTGAGTCTTTACCCAGGTAGACCTTGTCTCGTCCATCGGCAAACACAAGTTCCTCCAGGCCGACCTTGCGCCCCTCGCCCTTTTCAACGCCGATGATCAGGCTGAGGTCCAAGCCAAGTTGCTCAAACACCTCTCGCGCCATGGCCACTTGCCCCTTGCCACCGTCTACCAGCACCAAGTCTGGTAAGCGGCCCGTGCCGGCAGCCAACTGACCCGATGCCTGAGCGTCCTGCAGGGCCTCGGCGAGCTTGCCGTAGCGTCGCAACAAAACCTGCCGCATGGCCGCGTAGTCGTCGCCGGGCGTGATGTCATCGATCCGGTAGCGCCGGTATTCAGCGCTTTGCATCTTGTGATGGTGGAAGACCACGCATGACGCTTGGGTTGCTTCGCCGGCTGTATGCGAAATGTCAAAACACTCTATGCGCAGGGCTTCAAGGGCATCCACGGGCAAATCCAGCGCCTCGGCCAGGGCGCGGCTTCTGGCCTGCTGCGAGCCCTCTTCCGCCAACAGGCGAGCCAACTGAAGGCCCGCATTGGACTGCGCCATCTCAAGCCATATTCGACGCTGCTCCCTGGGTTGATGAACCGCCGTGATCTTGAATCCGGCCTGACTCGACAAGGCCTTGATCAGGTGCTTGTCGATCGGATCGCTGACGATCAGCGAGGCAGGAATGGGTTGGCTCAAATAGTGCTGGGAGACAAAGGCCTCGAGAATTTGGGACTCAACCGTCGGGGCGCCTGGGGTGGCATCGTCCGCGTCCGGAAAATCATCGTCTGCCGGGAGCGCCACGGCGTCCTCAACATGCACCGGAAAGTAAGGGCGATCGCCCAAGTGCCTACCGCCGCGCACCATCGCCAGGTTGACGCAAGCGCGTCCACCGTGCACCTTGACCGCCAGAATATCAACGTCCCGGTCCGAGACATTGTCAACCGACTGCTGGTGCAACACATTCGACAACGCGGCAACCTGGTTGCGCAACTCCGCCGCCTGCTCAAACTCCAGCCGCTCCGCATGGGCCATCATTCGCGACTCCAGGCCTTGCATCACTTGTTGGGCGTCGCCCCGCAAAAACCTTTCGGCGTCGGCCCTATCCTGCGCGTAATCCGGTGCAGAGATGTGGCCCACGCAGGGTGCCGAGCAACGCTTGATCTCGTACAGCAAGCATGGCCGGGTGCGGTTGTTGAACACGGTGTCCTCGCAAGTGCGCAGGCGAAACACCTTCTGCATCAACAGGATGGCCTCTTTGACAGCCCAGGCGCTAGGGTAAGGACCAAAGTAGTGGTGCTTTTTTTCAACTACGCCCCTGTAATAAGACACCCGCGGAAACCCTGCCGCAGTGCCGGCCGACGTGCCGACACCAGACATCTTGAGGTAGGGGTAGCTCTTATCGTCGCGAAACAAAATGTTGTAACGCGGGTTGAGCGTCTTGATCAGGTTGTTTTCCAGCAGCAACGCTTCGGCTTCAGAGCGCACTACCGTGGTCTCCATGCGCACAATCTTGCCCACCATGTGCCCGATACGGGTCGCGCCATGGTTTTTCTGGAAATAGCTGGATACGCGCTTCTTGAGGTTAATGGCTTTGCCCACGTAAAGCACAGCGTCATGCTGGTCAAAATAGCGGTAAACGCCAGGCAGCGTGGGCAGACTGGCTACTTCTCGCAGCAGGTCTTCCTGAAGTTTCAGATTGGGCTGGACCGCTGGGAGGTCAGGGGCGGTTGACTGAAGTGATTCCGGCATAGGTGCGTATTGTGGACAATCCTTGGGTGCAACCAGGAAAACTTTGGGACATTTTCTGCCGCGTCATCGACAACTTTGGTGATGTCGGCGTGTGCTGGCGCCTGGCAGTCAATTTGTCACAGCGGGGCCAACGCGTTCGGCTGTGGATCGACGACGCCAGCGCGCTGAACTGGATGGCGCCTGCCGGGGAGGCCGGCGTGCAAGTGATTCCCTGGGCAGAGTCACTACGGCCCGTCGCTCTGCCGCCAGCTGATATTTGGCTGGAGGCTTTCGGTTGCGAAATTGCTCCTGAATTCATAGCTACTCAACGAGTAGCGACAAGGCCTGGAGGTCAAAATCCTATATGGATCAATCTGGAGTACCTGAGCGCAGAAGCCTACGTGGCACGCAGCCACGGGCTGCCCTCCCCGGTGATGACCGGCCCAGGACGTGGACTTGTCAAATACTTCTTTTATCCGGGATTTATCCCGGAAAGCGGCGGCCTGCTTCGGGAGGCCGACCTGTTGACCAGGCGGGCTAGCTTCAATCGTGACGATTGGTTGCAACAGCTCGGGATCGCCTGGAACGGTGAGCAGCTGCTGTCCTTGTTTTGTTATGAACCCGAGGCCCTGGGTGATCTGCTGACCCAACTAGCCGGTGGCGCAACGCCGACCCAACTCCTGGTCACTGCCGGCCGCGCCAGTGCCGCCGTTGCTGCCGTAATTGACCATAAAAACAAGTCGGAACCCTTATGGAATAAGGGTTCATTGCTATCAATTTTATATCTACCAGCCTTGACTCAGTCGGACTACGACCACTTGTTGTGGGCCTGCGACCTCAACTTCGTCAGGGGCGAGGA
>RFWA01000335.1 GCA_009922295.1 Betaproteobacteria bacterium | reverse complement strand
TGTGCAAGTATGTCGAGAATTTCTTGTCGTTGGGCTAGCATCCGACGGAAGGCCCGGTAACCGCGTTCATGTACGCCTAGCGTGCACGGATGGGGCTCAACTTTCGAGCGGGTGCGCACCATGGCACGGCCTGCAGCCAAGAAATCGGCATAGCAGCCACTGGCGGCTGCAGCCACCACCGCTGTACCCAGTAGCACGCCATCCTCTTCTCGCGGAAGCACTATCGCGCAATTGGTGGCATCTGCATACAACCGGACCAGCAGTTCGCTTTTTGCGTGTCCGCCGGTCAAGTGCAATTCCGTGATGTTGTAGCCGCTGGTATTCAATGTGTCAATGATGTGTCGAGTGCCGTAGGCAATGCCGACAGCGGTAGCATGGTAGAGCTTGGCCAACGCATCCAGGGAGCTATCCAGGTTCAGTCCGTGGACGACACCGCGCACATCTGCACGCGCCAGCGGCGCCCGGTTACCATGGAAGTCTGGCAAGACGAGCAGTTCGCTGGCGTAGCCTGGTCCAACCTCGGCCATTCTGCGAAGGATATGGGCACCGATCACATCATGTGCACGGTCACCCAGGCCAGCGCCAAGTGCGTGCGATGCCAGCACATAGTCCAGCAACGACCCACTGGCCGACTGTCCTCCCTCATTCAGCCACCACCCCGGAAGAACAGCACCCCAGTAAGGACCCCACACGCCTGGAACCTGCCGGCGCTCGTTAGAAAGCGCCATGTGGCAGCTGGACGTCCCTGCAATCAGGGCGATTTGGCTGTTCATGTGCTCCGGTGGCGTCGCGCCGAAAACGCCCACTGCGCCAGCGTGGGCATCGATCAGACCCACCGCGACCGGGATGCCCCGTGGTACGCCCCAAGCAAGTGCAGTCGGTGCGCTCAGCCCCCCCGCCAGACTGCCGACCGAGTTTGCCGACGCGGGCACCTGTAGCTGCTCGCGTACGCCCGCTAGGCCTATAGCGCTGAACAAGTCGTCCTGCCAAGCCGGACTCTCGTGGTGGAGGTAAGTCCACTTACAGGCCAGCGTACAGGCTGATGCACTGATGACACCCGTCGCGCGCCAAGTGAGGTAGTCGGTCAAGTCGAGTGCTAGACCGTAACGACTCCAGGCCTGAGGCATATGCCGTTTAAGCCAAGCCAGCTTGGGCAGCTGCATTTCCGGCGACATGGTTCCGCCTACGAAGTCGAGCACGCGATGGCCGGTAGCTGTGATCTCCCGGGCTTCATGGTGTGCCCGATGATCGGCCCACATGAC
The DNA here is from genome assembly GCA_009922295.1 of Betaproteobacteria bacterium. Taxonomy (GTDB): domain Bacteria; phylum Pseudomonadota; class Gammaproteobacteria; order Burkholderiales; family Burkholderiaceae_C; genus Rhodoferax. The sequence goes on along the minus strand of RFWA01000335.1, from coordinate 2,007 downwards.
AACATTCCAGCGGTCATCCCCTGTGGATGAGACGGTAACCGGTGCACCAGCTGCATCCAGCAGTACCAGTGAGCAGGTTGCGTCGAAGGCAATGCCCCGCAATTCATGGCCTACTCGCCCGCTGTCTCGCAGCGCGGACCGAACAGCCAGGCCAACCGCTGACCAAATTTGCTCCGAGTCATGTTCAGCCTGGTCTGGTTGTGGCTTGTGCACGTCGAACGGTACGCTGGCGGTCGACAGCATGCGACCGTGCATGTCAAACACACCAGCCCGTGCACTGGTCGAACCAACGTCCACCGCCAGGACCAGTCCCTCTTGGGCTACCGGTTGTCCGGAGGCTGCCACCTTTCGCCTCAAGCCTTGACCAGGGGGCGGATTCGTTCCATCATCGATGCGACGGCGGCCTTGGGCGTCTTCTGCCCGATGACAGTGAGCTGAACCTCCTCCAGGAACAGAGTCTGGGCACGGGCCGCCTCCGGAAACGCTGGTAGTGGCACGCGCGCATTGGCCAGTGCCTTTGCTTCGATCGCGGCGAAGGGCTGGTCCTTGGCGAAGTTGACATCGTTGTAAGTGGACACACGAACCGGCCCATTTCCATTGCGTGCAGCGCCTACGGTGGTTGACTTGCTTGACATGGAACGTATGAAGTTCCAGGCCAGGTCTTTGTTGCGCGCGTTAGCCAGAATTGCCATGGCCCAGAACTCTGTCACCGAGGACATTGCAACCTTGCCCTTGAGCGCCTGCGAAATCGGAAATTCGATCGCCTTGATACGCCCTGGGTATTTTGTCTGATCCGCGCGATTGAGTTGTGCAGCCCGAGCAAATGGCAGCACGGTAAACGCGGCACGTCCCTGTTGTATCCAAGTCACTTGGTCGTCGTTTTTGGTAGTAGCGTAACTGCGTGGCAAAGAGCCCGCTGCGAACATGTCCTGCAGTGTGGCGAGTGCTTTTTCCATCGCCGTCGGGTCCGGCAGAAGTTTGAGGTCATTGCTGATGAAGTCGCCACCGAAAGCACGTGCGAAAGTCACTGGGAATACAGAGAGATCGCTGGCCAGGCACATACCCGTTACTTGGGTGCCGGCCGCAGAGCGGAAGTTCAATTGCTTGGCCTGATCGACCAGTTCCTCCAAGCTGGTTGGCGGTGCTTTGATACCGCGCTCCTCCAGCAGGGCCTCGTTGTAGAACAACGCTTGGGTGGCATGCCGAAAAGGTATCGCCGACAGCTTGCCATCGAAGCGCATGGCGGCCACCAGGCCCGGAGCGATATCGGCAAAGTCTTCAATCGGGGCACGAGCCTGGAAGGCATCCAGCGGCTGAAGCAGGGCAGCAGCACCGGGCGTGGCACGACTGTTCACCACAAACCCCACGCCAAAGTCTGTTTTGTCAAGACTGGCTTCTCGGAAAAGGCGGTCCTGGAGCGGGTTGGAGTCGAATGTGGCCCAGGCACAGTCAGTGTCGTTGGCCGCTCGCCAGGCGTTGGTGAGATCGCCGGCTGGTCCTTCTGTGAGGCTGATTTGATGCACACGGTGCGCCAGGATGTTGAGTGTCTGTCCTGCAGCCCACGCCGGACGCGCACTCAGTAACGCGGCCGCGGCGCCAGCGGCCGATTTCAGGGTTTGTCGACGGGTCCAGTGGTGGTTCATGGTGACTCCTTGGTTAAAAATGCGATTGCGTCGATGTTCTTCTGGGTTAACTCCAGGAAGGCGACAGAACAAAAGGCTCCTACCTGGCTTTGCAACTTTGCGAGGGTCCTTAGCCTTTCACTGCGCCTCCGATCAGGCCGGCCACCAGGTGCTTTTGCATCAGCAATACGAAAATCAGAATGGGCACCAACTGGACGGTAGACGCAGCGAACAGCACGCCCCATTCGACGCCGTCAAGGGAACCTAGCATTTCAGAGATGATCAGCGGCGCGGTTTTGGCCTTGGTCGAGGTGAATATGAAGGCGAAAAGAAACTCGTTCCAAGCGTAGATGATGATGAACACTGACACCGCTAGCATGCCCTG
>RFWA01000334.1 GCA_009922295.1 Betaproteobacteria bacterium | reverse complement strand
CGAGCAGATCGTGGCAGCGGAGAAAGCCCAGCTGGACTTCAGCCGCGCCATGAGCTATAGCGACTACCTGCACCTCGACCAGATTCTCGGTGCCCAGCATCCACTGTCCCCCGAGCACAACGAGATGCTGTTCATCATCCAGCACCAGACCAGCGAGCTGTGGATGAAGCTGATGCTGCACGAGTTGCAGGCCGCCATTGGCTGCGTGGCCGCGGATGACCTGGGCAGCGCCTTTAAGATGCTGGCCCGGGTGAGCAAGATCATGGAACAGCTGGTGCACGCCTGGGACGTGCTGGCCACCATGACGCCGCCCGAGTACAGCGCCATCAGGCCCTACCTGGCCAGCTCCAGCGGTTTCCAGAGCGCACAGTACCGCTGCATCGAATTTGCGTTGGGCAACAAAAACGCGGCGATGCTCAAACCGCATGCGCACCGGCCCGATCTGCTGGCCCAGGTGCAGTCGGCCTATGAGGCGCCTTCGCTCTACGACCAAGCCTTACGCTTACTGGCACGGCGCGGGATGGCCCTGCCCGCCAGCCACACCGAGCGCGACTGGACGCGGCCTTATGTGGCCAGCCCAGCGGTTGAGGAGGCGTGGTTGGTGGTGTACCGCAGCCCGCGCGCGCACTGGGACCTGTACCAACTGGGTGAGGAACTGACCGACCTGGAAGACGCGTTCCGCCTCTGGCGCTTTCGCCACGTGACCACCGTGGAGCGGGTGATCGGCTTCAAGCGCGGCACCGGCGGCACCGGCGGCGTGAGCTACCTGCGCAAAATGCTCGATGTTGTGCTGTTCCCCGAAATCTGGACACTTCGGACCAGTCTGTAAGTCCTGGTTACTGCTTGCCCCGTCGTCCTCGCGCAGGCGGGGACCCATGTCTTCTCGTGCCCCATGCCAATTCGCCCGCCCGGCAACGTAAAATCATGTGCGTTGGACCATAAGGCGCAGAGGCGCAGCCAAGGCATTTCTTCTCTGCCTCGCTGTAAGCCCATCACAAAGGACACCGCGTGCCCACCTTGAGAGCAAGTTTTTCGGTTGACATTGACCGCCTGAAGAGTTTCGGGGTCTTGGACCAGCGATCGGTCCACGCCCAGGACATCTTCAAGTCAGGAAAATTGACCAGCGACGAGCGGCTTTACCTGAGTTTGTGCGGCTCTACCCAGCTCAGTTCGGTCACCTTTGGACCCAAACAAAAAATCATTGCGGCCGGTCAAACCCATCAGCAGGCTTATATTATTGTGAGCGGTACCCTGATCGGGACCCAGGGCGACGACATTTACCGCTTTGGGCCCGGCTCGGTGCTGGGGTTGGCCGAAGGTGTCATCAACCAGCCCAGCAAATACAGCGTCATTACCACCAGCGCGGTGCAGGCACGGTTGCTCCCACTGCACCGCATCGACGCCATCGTGGCCAAGCTGCCGCTGGAGGTGCGGTCGATCATGCAGACGGTCATCAAGCGCATCTTGGCGCTGCCTTAGGAAGCGAGGGCCCTCCACGTGAGTAACTTTCCGAGCCAAAGCTTTGACGATGGCGCACTGATCTTCAGCGCAGGCGATGTCGCCTCCCACCTGTATTTCATCCAGTCCGGCACGGTGGAAATGTTAAACGCGCAAGGCGTGGTGTTTGCCGAGGTGGCCCAGGGCCAGACTTTTGGTGAGGCCGCGATTCTGCAGGGTGGCATCCGCAGCGCATCGGTACGGGCCAAGGGAGCCGTCACGTGCACACTGATGGGCGCGCAAGAGGCCTGTGAACTTTTGCATACATATTCTCCGTTGCTGGTGACGATTGTCGAAGCGCTGCTGTTGCAGCAAAGCATGCAAAACACCATGCGCTACGGCTAGGGGAGTTTTAAGGCGGCAGTGCCCTGTCGTCCTCGCGCAGGCGGGGACCCATCTCTTTTTGTATCCCGCGCAGGTCAGCATGTCGTTGGATCAGGCCGGCGCGGCATTCGGCTCCGCGGCTGTCCCCCGCCCGGTGGGCTCCTCCTTGATGCCGCTGCGCCGAACGCCCCACCGACCTGATCTGTTGAGATCCTTGGCACGCAATATTTGTTACGCCAACCCTCTTCCCGGCTGCTGGGGACGATTGGGTGTCGTGGCGAGGTAAAAGGAGGAGCCCGCAGGGCGGGGGACACGAGCGGCGGCACCCAGTCGGCCCCAGCAGCTTGCCAAATAGGGTGCAAAGCCATGGATCCCCGGCCGTGGCCGGGAATGACAACTACCGCTCGCCAACTAATTTCGAGGACCACCATAAAGCCAGGGCAGATCGAGCAGGCGCTCGCCCAGTAGCCGCATGGCCAGATCTCGGCCCCAGCGCACAGGGCCAGTGGCGTGAAAAATCCAGGCGTTGCGCAGAGAGCGCTTTTGCACCCGGGCGTTGCGCTGCCAGCGGGCCTGAGCGTAGTGGGCCAGCGCTTTTGGTGTAGCGCCAGCGGTGGCGAGCGCCTGACCCAACGCCCGGGCGTCCTCAATGGCCATGCCGGCACCCTGCGCCAGATAGGGCAGCATGGGGTGGGCGGCGTCGCCGAGCAGCGCCACCCGGCCCTGTGCCATCTGGGATGCGCTTCGCAGCGTATCGCGAATCTGCAAATGCCACAGGCGCCAACCCTCGACCGCTTGGACCAAGGCCCGCAGATCGGCTGTCGCGCTTCGCAAGGCCAACTGCAGGTCGGCACCAAGCGCCGCATGGTCCCAGCCAGACCGGTCGCCAGCGCGCACGACCTGCAGCCGGTCCTCAACCAGCGCCACCACATTAAGCCAGTCACCCCCGCGAACTGGGTACTGAACAAGGTGCAGACCGGCGCCAAGCCAGACCACCACACTCTGACAGCGCAGGGCCGCTGGCAGGGTCGCCTGAGGCACCATGGCCCGGTAGGCCACGTGACCGGTTGGACGCGGTGCGCCGTCACCCAGCAGTTGCTGGCGCACCCGGCTCCACAAACCGTCTGCCCCCACCAGCAAGGCACCCGAGGACTGACCGCCATCGGCGTGTTGAAGGCGTACGCCAGACTCGTCCTGCTCAAAACCGGTGATGGGCTGGGCCAGGCCCAGTGTCACGCCTGCCTCGCCCTGAACCGCTTGCAGCAAAAGTGCCTGCAGGTCGGCACGATGGATGGTTGCGTAGGGCGCACCGTAGCGGGCTTGGGCCTGGGCGCCCAGCCGCAACTGCCCCAGCACAGTTCCTGTCTCAGCACTGCGAATGACCAATTGGTCGGGGTAAGCCGCCACCGCTTCCAAGCCCTGTTGCAGGCCCCAGCCATGCAGCAGGCG
>RFWA01000333.1 GCA_009922295.1 Betaproteobacteria bacterium | reverse complement strand
CCTCGACCGTGCAGGCACGGGCGCAGCAGTTCCCCATTCTGGGCAACGGCCGCAGCGCCAAACTGGGCTGGCAGACCCAGGACTACCACCCGGCCGGGGCTGTCGGCAATGCCTCTGCGGCGACCGCCGCCAAGGGCGAGGCACTGGTGCAAGCCGCAGGCCGGGCGCTGGCACAGCTGCTGGCCGAGCTGGACCGCTTGCCACTGGCCACGTTGGTCGACAAGCCCGACCTCGGCTGATGCCGGCGGCCTATGACCTGCTGGCGCTGGGCGCCGCCGCCTGCTGGGCGCTGGGCAGCCTGATCTCGGTCGGCCCCTCGCGCCATCTGGGCGCCTTCGCCTTCAGCCGCTGGCGCATGCTGCTGGTGGCCCTGATGCTGTGGACCATCACCCTCACGCTCGCACCCTGGGGCGGCTGGCGCAGCCTGCCCCCGCAGAGCTGGTGGCCGCTGGCCCTGAGCGGGCTGGTCGGTATTTTTATTGGCGATGTGGCCCTGTTTGCCGCCATGAACCGCCTCGGGCCACGCCGCGCCGGCGTGCTGTTTGCCACCCACGCCGCGTTCAGCGCGGTGCTGGGCTTTGTGGTGCTGGGCGAGCGCATCGGCCTGCAGGCGGCCCTGGGCGGTGTCCTGACCCTGGCCGGGGTGATGACGGCCATCCTGCTGGGCCGGCGCCAGGACGACGACCACGCCTGGGAGGCCGACCTGGGGCATGTCGGTGCAGGCGTGCTGCTGGCCCTGCTGGCGGCGCTGTGTCAGGCCCTGGCCTCACTCATCGTCAAGCCGGTCATGATCACGCCCGGGGTGGACCCGATTGCTGCCTCTGCGGTGCGCGTCAGCGTGGCCACCGTAGCGCAGTTTGTGTTGCTGGCCAGCGGTTTTGCCGCAGCTCGGCCGACGCAGCGCCCCACTTTTGCGGTGTTGGTCCAGACCGGTGTGAACGGTTTTGTGGCCATGGGCCTGGGCATGACGCTGGTGCTGGTGGCTCTGAAAAACGGCGAGGTCAGCACCGTTGGCATCCTGTCCTCGGTGTCACCGGTGCTGCTGCTGCCCATGCTGTGGCTGCGCCTGGGCCGGCTACCCGCGCCGGCAGCCTGGTTGGGTGCGGGCTTGACGGTGCTGGGGACGGGGTTGATTTTGCTGCGCTGATTTTCTTTTGGGCTGCTTGCCTCTGACGCGGGAGGGGATGGCGTGCCTGCTTCCGCGGCTGTCCCCCGCCCTTCGGGCTCCTCCTTGATGCCGCTGCAGCAGGCACGCCATCCCCTACCTGGCTCGGCGAGACGTCATACCTGAATGCGGGTTCCCAGTGCTGGCGTGCCAAGGTCGTCAAGGTGGTGACGGGATGAGCGGCGGAGCGGCATCAAGGAGGAGCCCATAGGGCGGGGGACAGCCGCGGAGCCGCTCAGCCCGGCGCCGCCTTGACCGGAGCGAAAAACCTCTGAAGGCCTAAAACCGAAAGCCGGATGACCGCCGCTCAAGCGTAAGTGATCCAGCTCGCGTGTTCGGGTTGGTCCAGGTGGGGCAGGGTGTTGAAGGTTTGCAGCGCGTGGCGCTTCGGCGTGAAGCTGAACTCGGTCACCGCGCTGTTGCGGATGCGCAGGTTGAGTTCGATGGTGGTCTCGGGCGTGGTGCCCAGAATCTGCCCCACCGCGGTTGAGATCGGGCCGCCGCTGGAGACCAGCAGCACGTCGCCCTCGGTTTGCTGGCGCACCTGCGCCAGCGCATCGGCCACGCCCTGCTGAAACTCGCGGTAGCTGGGCATGCCGCGCGGGCTGACCACGCCGTTCATCCACTGTGTCAGGCCGTCGCGCAGCAGGCGGAAATGGTGGCGGTACAGCTCGGGTGTGTCCGGCTTGGCCAGCGGGTGGGGGTGGATGGCAGCAATCACCGCCTCGCTGTCGTACTCGTTCAGGCCGGGCAGGGCCAGCGCGTCGGCATTAAAGCCACCGCCGCTGCAGATGCCGGCCAGGGTTTGCTGGTGGCGCTTCAGGGTGCCGGTCAGCACCTGCCCAAATCGCAGCCCTTTGTGCTGGAAGTACTCGCCCAGCCGCTGGCTTTGACGCTGCCCCAGCTCACTGAGTTGGTCGTAGTCCTGCGCACCAAACGAGGCCTGGCCATGGCGCACAAGGTAGAGGGTTCCCATGGCTGGGATTAAAGCCCAATCGGGCTCTAGCCCTTGTCACGCCTGCGACGATAGCTATGTTTTTTATAGCGAACTGAAATGATTGGTCCTCGTCTTCGTCATTCCCGTGACCACGGGAATCCAGGTCGTCAGCTGCCGCCAGCCAGCACCCGGGCAAACACATCGGCATCCACATTGCCGCCGCACATCGTGGTGCCCACCACCTGGCCGCGCAATTGGGCGCGCTCCTGCATGGCGGCGGCGAAGCTGGCGGCGCCGGCGCCTTCGGCCACGTTGTGGGTGTCGGTGTAAAGGTCGCGCATGGCCTGCGCCACCTCGGAGTCACTCACCTGCACCACGTGGTCCAGGTGCTGGCTCAGGATGGCCAGCGCACCGGCATCGGCCAAGCGCACCGCCATGCCGTCGGCCAGCACCGTGCTGACCGGCGCTGCCACCACATGGCCGGCCGCCAAGGAATCGGCATAGGTGGTGGCCAGGGTACTGACCACGCCCACAATGCGAGCCCGGTGGCCCAGCGCCAGTTTGGCGGCAATGGCCGCGCAGGCGCCCGAGCCCAGGCCGATCGGCACATAAACCACATCCAGCTTCGGCACCGCGCGCATCAGCTCCCACCAGTAGGTGCTCACCCCCAGCAACAGCGCTGGGTGAAAGCTGGGCACCATGTGCGCGCCGGTCTGTTCGGCCAGTTGCATGGCGTGCTCGCGGGCGTCCTGAAAATCGACACCGTGCTCGATCAGCGTCACCCCCAGCGCGCGCATGGCGGCGTTTTTCTCGACCGAGTTGCCCTGCGGCACCACGATGCTGCAGGGGATGCCGTGGGCGCGCGCCGCCCAGCCCATGCTCTGGCCGTGGTTGCCCCGGGTGGCGCTGACGATGGCCCGCGGCAAGGTGCCGCTCTGGGCCAGTTGGTCAAAGTAGCACAGGCCGCCACGGATCTTGAAGGCGCCCACCGGGGTGTGGTTTTCGTGCTTGACCCAGCAGTCGGTGCCCAGGCGTTCGCTGAGCAGCGCCCAGCGGTACTGCGGCGTGGCCTGGAATTCGCGGTAGACCACGGCCGCAGCGGCTTCAATTAAAATCTTTTCACCCTCTAGTTCAATTTTTGAACCAGTGTTTTTGAAATCAAAGCGTG
>RFWA01000332.1 GCA_009922295.1 Betaproteobacteria bacterium | reverse complement strand
GCCCGTCGCTGGGCAGCATGCGCAGGGCGGCTTCTCGGGCCAGGCCGGCGGGTGATTTACGCTGCTCAAAGTTGCCGCTGACCGGCAACATGGCATCGGCTTTTTGGCGGCCCTCAACCCAGCGTTGGCCGAGCGGGTGGAGGTCAGGGTCGGTGCGCCACAGTTCCCGCACCAGCGCGTAGGTGGCGTCTGAGGGGGTGGGCATCCAGTTGGGGAACTGGGTTTCTGATCTGGCGTCGCCGCGCAGGATGAGTGGCATGGGGATGGAGATCGCCACGCCATTGCCCAGGTTGGCCCGCTCCATGGCCCGGCCCAGCCAGCCGGAGCCGGAGGTATAGGCCTTGGCCACGCCAGTTTGCATGATGTCCTGCCCCTCAAAGTGGGAGCGACCCCGGTAGCCAAAGCCGGTAGCGTGCACAGCCAGCGCCTGGCCCTGCTCCAACAAGCTGGCAAAAGTGGGGAGCGCCGGGTGCACTGCAAAAAACGGGGTTCCGGGCAACAGTTTGGCCGGCACCAGGTTGCCCCGAATAAGCCGCAGTGCCGGGTCCCCGACGGGCGGAATGGCGGTCAAACCGTCCATGGCGCCACGCAGCAGCAAGACCAGCAGCCGCCGCTGACCCGTTGCTGGGGATGCTGCTGGGGCCGCCCCCTGTTGGGCCGACACAGCCGGGTGGCCCGCCAATGACAGCGTAGCCCCTAAAGCCACAAATTGTCTACGTTGCATGACTAACTCCAAAGCATCTCGGGCGAGGTGAGGTAGGCCGTCCAGCGGGCCCGCGGATCCAGGCCCTTGGCCCGAGCGCTGTTCAGGGCTTGCGCGATGGCGCTGTCGGGGCCATGCTGACGGGCCAGCACCGCTTGCAGCCGTGCTTCGGCGTCGGGTATGCGGCGCGCAAATTCAAAGGCAAATCGAATGCGTCGATCCATCATTTCCCGGGAAATCCAGTCGCGGCTGAACAGCGACCAGCCGTTGGGTTGCGGGCATTGGTGCACTGCCTGACCCAAGTCACCCAGCAGCCAGTGGTAACGCTCACCCGGCACACCCCTGGCCGGCGGCGCCACCCGCAGCGGCATGCCCGAGACGCGAAAGATGCTCCAGAGCCAGGTTTGCGGGTCCTGGAATTTGCGGACCTGCGCCCCGGCCAGTGCGACTTCTGCCACCACTGCCTTGTGAACGGCCGGCAAGTGGCCCTTGCTTTTTTGAAACACAGCCACCAGCCGCGCCACGCTGTCAGCCGGGGGCTCGTCGGCAATGAAGGCGACTGCCAACTTATGGCAAATATGCTGCGCCGTGGCGGGGTGCGCGGCCAGGTCGTCTGCCAGCGACTGGAGCTTGCCATCGTTGTGCAAAAAGGCGCTGTACCTTTTGCCCATAACCGTTTGGCCGCCGGGCTCGTGCTTGTCAAAATTGAAGTAGCTGCCCAGAGGGACACCGGCCTTGCGCCATTGGTCGGGGCGGTTGACACCCCAGCCCGTGAGGATGTGGGCGACCGCCATCACATCGTCCTGGCTGTAGCCCGCCGCCGGGCTGACTGTGAACAACTCCAGCAGTTCACGGCCCAGGTTTTCATTGATCTCGTCGGTGGTCCAGCGCTGGCGCCGGGCCTTGGAATTCGGGCCGGTCGACCGTTCGTTATCAAGATAGAGCACCATGGCCGGGTGGGTGACCGCCTCAAACAGCATGTCGCGAAAGCTGCCGCCCATGCGGGCCCGCAGCATGCGCATATAGGGCCCCACGGCGGTGTTGATGTTGTTGTTGGTGGGAGACACCGTGAAGTGGTTGCTCCAGAAATGCCAAAAACGCTCGAAGGCAGGCGCCGGCCCGTTGACGGCCATGGCGGCGCGGGCCTGCATTTCCTTCCATGGCTCAAGCTGCCAGTAGGGGAGCTCCACCGTTTCGTAGCGAAAGCGCTCGAAGGCCTCGCGCGGCCGGTCTTTGGACGCGGCAAAACTTTGCAGCTCGGCCTTCTGGTGGGCCAGCAAGCCGCCCGCCACCTCTTCCTGGGTTTGCAGCAGCCTCAAATCAGGGGGCAGGCCCTCCATCAGCTGCCCCGACCGATCGGCCAAAAATGCCACGGGCGGTGCCCCGTCAAATTGACCCTGCGCCCAGGCCACGGCGTCGTTGGGGGTGGCCTCGTCCGGTGCCAGGCCGAATCCGACCTGACGAACAAATCGTGCAACTTCTTGCGGATTCATGGTTCGCTGCCTCCTGCTTACTCGAGAAACTCAAGCGTGCTGCGCACCCCATTGGCCGGCCGCGCGTTCTCCTGCCCGCGCAGGTCGACCCGGCGGATCTTGCCCGAGATGGTCTTGGGCAGGTCGCTGAACTCGATGCGGCGCACCAGCTTGTAGGCTGACACCCGCTCGCGCATGAAGCGGAAGATCGCCGCGGCCGTGGCGGCGTCGGGGGCATGGCCAGGCGCGAGGATCACATAGGCCTTGGGCACAAAGCCACGCACCGGGTCGGGCGAGGGCACCACCGCTGCCTCGGCCACCGCCGGGTGTTCAATCAGCGCACTCTCCAGCTCGAACGGGCTGATGCGGTAGCCCGAGGCCTTGAACACATCGTCGGCCCGGCCCACATAGGTGATGTAGCCCTGGGCGTCACGCTGGCCGACGTCGCCCGTGTGGTAATGACCGTCCCGCATGGCCTCGGCGGTCTTGTCGGCGTCGTCGGCATAGCCGTTCATCAGTGCGGTGGGCCGGTGCGCCAGGTCAATGCAAATCTCACCCTCGTCGGCAGGTTGGCCTTCAGCGTCGAGCAGCACCATGCGGTAACCAGGCAGCGGTCGCCCCATCGAGCCGGCCTTGAGCGCTGCCCCGGGCGGGTTGCCGATCTGGGCGGTGGTTTCGGTCTGGCCGTAGCCGTCACGAATGGTGAGCTGCCAGGCCGCGCGCACCTGCTCGATCACCTCGGGGTTGAGTGGCTCGCCGGCAGAGATCAACTCACGCAATTGCACCGGCCAGGCCTTCAGGTCCTCCTGAATCAGCATGCGCCAAACCGTGGGTGGCGCGCACAGGGTGTTGACCCGGTGCTCCACCAGCGTGGCCAAAATGTCCGGCCCATTGAAGCGCGGGTAGTTGTAAATAAACACACAGGCCTGGGCATTGAGCGGGGCAAAAAAGCAGCTCCAGGCGTGCTTGGCCCAGCCGGGCGAGCTGATGGTCCAATGCACATCGCCCTTTTTCAGGCCCAGCCAGTACAGGGTGGACAAATGGCCCACCGGGTAGCTCTGCTGCGTGTGCTGGACCAGCTTGGGCTTGGCCGTG
>RFWA01000331.1 GCA_009922295.1 Betaproteobacteria bacterium | reverse complement strand
CCCTTGTTCATTATCTGGTTTGGCATTGGCATCGAGTCCAAGGTGGCGGTCTCTGCCTCCATCGTCTTTTTTGTGGTGTTTCTCAACACCTATGCCGGCGTGCGTGACGTCAACCCCCTGTTCATCAACGCCATCCGCATCATGGGTGGCAATCAGTGGCATGTGCTGCGCTCGGTGATCATGCCCAGCGCCACCTCGTGGGTGATTACCGGGCTGAAGGTGTCCGTGCCCTACGCCTTGGTGGGCACCGTCATTGGCGAGTTCATGTCGTCCAACCGTGGCATCGGCTTTTTGATCAGCCAGGCCACCGGTTTGTTTGACACCACCTCGGTCTTTGCCGGCCTGATCGTGCTGTCGATTGTGGGCGCTATCTTCAACGAAGGCCTGGGCCGGCTGGAGACCTTCTTCCTGCGCTGGAGATAGACCGTTGTACCAGGTGCGGCAAGCGCACGGCTTGCAGCTTCTTGAGCAGGTCGCCAGCGCTGTCATGGTATTTTCGGGTGAACTCGGCAATTTTTTTAACTTAGGAGAAATGCAATGGACCTGGGCCTCAAAGGAAAACGTGTGCTGGTCACCGGCGGCAGCAAAGGCATTGGGCGGGCGGTGGCGGAGGGGTTCGCGGCTGAAGGCGCGCATGTGTCGGTGTGCGCCCGCAATGCCGCAGAGGTGGCCGCCACCGTGGCTGCGCTCAAGGGCATGGGCGTCAAGGCCTGCGGTCAGGCACTGGACGTTGCAGATGCGGCTGCGCTTGCCAAATGGGTGGCCGACAGTGCGGCTGAACTGGGTGGCATTGACGCGCTAGTGTGCAACGTCAGCGCGCTGGCTGTTGGCGATTCGGCTGAGACCTGGGAAAAGTCTTTCCGGGTCGACATGATGCACAGTGTCAATGCGGTCGCCGCAGCCGTGCCATTTTTGGAAAAATCGGCCAGCGCATCGATTGTGCTGATTTCCAGCGTCTCAGGCTTCGAGATTGACTTTGCTGCCGGATCCTATGGCGCCATCAAGGCGGCCCTGATCCATTACGGCAAAGGCCTCAGCCGCCAGCTTGTGGCCAAGGGCATACGTGTCAATGTGGTGTCGCCTGGCAACACCTATTTTGACGGCGGCATCTGGCAGACCATCGAGAAGAATGTTCCAGACCTTTACAGCTCCACCCTCAAGGTCAATCCCACAGGCAAGTTCGGCACACCCCAAGAGGTGGCAAACGGCGTGGTTTTCATTTCCAGCCCGGTGGCCAGCCGCATCTCCGGGACCAACCTGGTGATCGATGGCGCCCTGACGGTCGCGGTCTAGGAGCACCTCATGAGCGGCCACCACCACCACCATCATCAGCACACCATCCACCGTGAGCACATCCATCACGGCTGGAACAACGCTTTCACGCCCAGCCTGAGAATCGCACCCGGTGAAAGCATTCAGTTCGAGACCCTGGACGCCTCCTCGGGCCAACTGAACAAAACCTCCACCGCACAAGACCTGGCCAAACTTGACCTTGGCCGGGTCAACCCGGTGACTGGCCCGGTTTACATCGATGGTGCCCAGCCCGGCGATGCACTCAAAGTCACGGTGCTGTCGTTTCGGCCGTCGGGCTGGGGCTGGACCGGCAACATACCGGGTTTCGGGCTGCTGAGCGATCAGTTTCCGGACGCGCACCTTCACCACTGGAACTACGACCCCAATGTTGCCACGTCGGTGATGTATGGGCCTGGCGGGCGCGTGCCGCTCAAACCCATGTGCGGCACCATTGGCGTCGCACCTGCAGAACCAGGCCTTCACAGCATCATCCCGCCCCGCAATGTGGGCGGCAACATGGACATCCGTGACATTGCCGAAGGCACCGAGTTGTACCTGCCGGTCGAGGTCGCGGGCGCCATCTTTTCGGTGGGTGACACCCACGCGGCGCAAGGGGACGGCGAGGTCTGCGGCACGGCCATCGAGAGCCCGATCGATGTAGCGCTCAAGTTTGAATTGATCAAAGGGGCTAATCTGCGCATGCCCAGGTACGTGACACCCGGCCCGGTGTCCCGGCACCTCGACAGCAAGGGTTACGAGGTCACCACGGGGATCGGCCCAGACCTGATGACCGGCGCCCGCATGGCGGTGTCAGAGATGGTGGAGTTGCTGAGCCGGCGCTACGGCTACGCGCCAATTGACGCCTACATGCTGTGCAGCGTCTGCGCCGACCTGCGCATCAGCTCGATTGTCGATATGCCCAACTGGGTTGTCTCCTTCTACTTCCCCCGGGTGGTGCTGGAGTAATTGCGCGGGCGGTGGCGGTGACGCAAGCTGCAAAACCGACCCGGCGCGACTGCCTGCAGGCGCTGCTGGTCGGCACCCTGGGCGTGGGCGCCGCCCTGGCTAACGCGCAATCCTCAGCCCCTGGCGTGGAGGACGACACCTGGACGGATACCGCCCGCAAGCGCGATGTGCCGGTCAGGGTCCGCTGGCCGCAGTCGGACCGGCTCAACACCGCTCTGCCGGTGGTGCTGTTCTCGCACGGCCTCGGAGGCACGCGCGATGGGGGCGCAGCATGGGGTGAGGCCTGGGCCGCTGCGGGCTTTGTGGTCGTGCATATTCAGCACCCGGGCAGTGACCTGGCAGCGGTAAGCCGCACGGCCACCTCTTTCAGCGACAAAGCCGGCCTGCGAGCCGCTGCCGGCGCCCCGCAGCTGTTGGCACGCCTGCAGGACGTGGGTTTTGTGCTGAGCCAGATCAGCCTGCGCCATGCCGCACAGCAGGGACGCTGGGCCACAGCGCGCCCTGGCGCGGTCGGCATGAGCGGCCACTCCTTCGGAGCCCACACGACGCTGGGCATGGCTGGCCAGAGATACCCCGGCTTCGAGGGCATCAGCGAGCCGCGGCTGGCGTCTTTCATCGCTTTCTCACCCACCGTTCCAGCGGTCGGGGACCCTCAGCAAGCCTTCAGCCGCCTGAGTCGACCGGTGTTGACGCTCACCGGCACGCGTGACGAGGATGTGCTGGGTAACGGCGCCACACCTGACAAGCGCATTGCGGTTTTCGCCGCCCTGCCACCCGGCGGTAAAGCCCAGCTGGTGCTTCAGGATGCGGACCACATGACTTTCGGCGGCCAAACCGGGCGAGCCGCCGAAATCGTGCCGCGCGAGTCTGTCACGCGGGACCAGCAAGCACGGGACCACGCGCTGGTGGCCGCCATCACCACAGACTGGTGGCGGGCCACACTGTTGGACGACGCTGACGCGAGAGCTCGGCTCATTGCGCCGGCCGGTCTGCGCCCGGGCGACCGTTGGCA
>RFWA01000034.1 GCA_009922295.1 Betaproteobacteria bacterium | reverse complement strand
GTGATACATCGCCTGCTCGTGCGACAGCCGGCTCACCGGCGGCAGCACGCCGGAGGCGTCGCAGGTGAGGAAGATCACGTTTCGCGGATGGCCGGCGACGCAGGGGACCTCGGCGTTGGGGATGTAGTCGATCGGGTAGGAGGCCCGGGTGTTCTCCGTGATCGCGCTCGACTCGAAGTCGACCGTCCGCGTCACGGAGTCGTAGACCACGTTCTCGAGCGAGATTTGTCTAGAGTCCGTCAATACGGCTTTGCGCGCGATAACGAGGAACTTGAACTCGGCGTTCGTTGTATGGCAGCGGGCATTTATGACGATCAAGGCAAGCTGGTAGCAGGCCTGTCAATATCCGCCCCAGCAGAACGCCTGGAAGAAACTTGGCTGCCTAAACTTCAAGATACCGCTAGAGAAATTTCTGCCAGCTTAGGACATCGGGCTGAGGCCTTCCGGCAGTTACCCTGATGAGAATGTCTAACGAACTGCCAGCAGTATTTCTCGGTTAGAGCCAGCCAAAGGGGACGCTGTTCGAGGCGCGCGCGCTGAGGTCGACTCAACCCAGCGCCTCACCCGTTCGGCATCTGCCAGACGCGTCAGCTTTCCAGCAGAGTCTAGGAATACCATGATAAGTTTGCGGCCAGCCACCCTGGCCTGCATCACCAGGCATTGGCCAGCTTCAGAGATGTAGCCAGTCTTCTGCAGGCCAATATCCCAAGCGGGATTTTTGACTAAACGGTTGGTGTTGTTGTACTGCAAGGTACGATGCCCAACCTCAACCTGATGACCTGGGGACGTGGAAAATTCACGCAAAAGGGCATCCGTGGAGGCGATATTGACCAGCTTGACCAAGTCATTGGCACTGGACTGGTTTTTGCTGGACAAACCAGTCGGCTCAACATAGCTGGTATCGCTCATGCCAAGGGATCTGGCTTTGGCATTCATCAGGGCCACGAAAACAGACAAGCCGCCCGGGTGACTACGTCCGAGCGCATGCGCTGCTCGATTTTCACTGGACATCAACGCCAGGTGCAAGAGTTCATTTCGGGTCAATTCCGTACCAACGCTCAGGCGCGACGAACTGCCCTTCTCTGTGTCCACATCCGCTTGAGAAATCACTATTTTCTCGTCCATGGCTAATTTGGCCTCACTAACCACCAGACCCGTCATCAGCTTGGTCAGAGAAGCGATTGGAAGCACGGCCTTATCGTTTTTACTGAAAAGCACTTCGCTGGTCTCTTGATCAATGACCAGTGCCACACTAGATTTCAGCTCAAGCGCGTCGCGGGCCCCATGCAAGCCAGCCAGTTGGCCGTATGAAGGCTTCAGCGGCATGGAATTAGCTCGCGCAATCCCCGCCCTGAGCTTCGATTTGGCGCCAGATGGAACAATGACCTTGCGTTTAACTGGCTTCGCCTTCCCGATGCTAGCTTTGACCTGAGCCTGACCTTGAGGCGGTGCCGCAAGAGTCAGCGGCTGCCACATCCCTAACGCAAACGCGATGATGCCCAAACGAACGAACCCAAGGTTAACGGGACCTCCCCACAAAGACTGTCTGGTTATCGGCATGCGGCCACCTCCGGGCACTAAAACAAGCTTGAGTTTATCCAAAAAAAGCGCTAAATATCAATTACTTGCAGGTCTTTCTTCATCAAAGTGATAGCTTACCGCCAAGAACCTAGCCTTGCGCTGCCACCCGCTCCGCTTTGCTGTGCAATTTGTTGAGTGCGCTCAAGTAGGCTTTAGCTGACGCCACCACGATGTCTGGATCTGACCCAACGCCATTGACGACACGTCCACTGTTTTGCAGGCGCACTGTAACCTCGCCCTGACTTTCCGTCGAACCGCTTATGGCGTTCACTGAATAAAGCACCATTTCGGCGCCGCTGTTGACATGGGACTCAATGGCTTTCAGGGATGCATCCACTGGGCCGTTTCCATCCGACGATCCTTTGACCTCTTTGCCTTGCGCTGTAAAAACCACGTTGGCCTGTGGCCGTTCACCGGTCTCACTATGCTGGGACAGAGAGACAAAAACAAACTGCTCGTCCTCATGGGAGACACTGCCGTCACTGGCCAAGGCCAGAATGTCTTCGTCAAATATCTCACTTTTGCGATCTGCCAGTTCCTTGAACTTGGCGAACGCCGCGTTAATTTCAGTTTCACTGTCAAGTTGCACACCCAACTCCAGCAGCCGCTGCTTAAAGGCATTGCGCCCGCTGAGCTTGCCAAGGACGATTTTGTTCGCGCTCCAGCCCACATCTTCGGCGCGCATGATTTCATAGGTATCGCGGGCCTTGAGCACGCCATCCTGATGAATACCTGAGGCATGCGCGAACGCATTGGCACCGACGACTGCCTTGTTGGGCTGTACGACAAAACCGGTGGTCTGGCTCACCATTCGGCTCGCTGCAAGAATATGTTTGGTCTCTATGCCCAAGGTAAGTCCAAAATAATCTCTCCGAGTTTTGACTGCCATCACAACCTCTTCCAGACTGCAATTACCCGCCCGCTCGCCCAATCCATTGATGGTGCACTCCACCTGTCGCGCACCACCGATCTTCACACCCGCAAGCGAATTGGCAACGGCCATGCCAAGATCATTGTGGCAATGTACCGACCAAACAGCCTTGTCCGAATTGGGAATGCGCTCCCGCAAGTCCTTGATGAAATGACCATACAGTTCGGGAACTGCATAGCCAACAGTGTCAGGCACATTCACTGTCGTAGCACCCTCCTTGATGACCGCTTCCAGCACACGACACAGGAAATCCATGTCGCTACGGTACCCATCCTCAGGGCTGAACTCAACGTCTGAAACAAGGTTGCGGGCAAAGCGAACCGCCAGTTTCGCTTGCTCAAACACTTGGTCTGGTGTCATTCGCAGCTTCTTTTCCATATGCAAGGCTGACGTCGCAATAAACGTGTGAATGCGTGCACTGTTAGCCCCTTTGAGGGCTTCAGCAGCTCTTGAAATATCTCGATCATTCGCACGCGAAAGTGAGCAAATAGTTGAATCCTTGATCGCATGGGCGATGGCCTGCACAGCCTCAAAATCCCCATTTGAACTGGCAGCAAAGCCGGCCTCTATCACATCCACTTTGAGTCGTTCAAGTTGCCGGGCGATTCGCAGCTTCTCATCCTTGGTCATCGATGCGCCAGGAGACTGCTCGCCATCCCGCAAAGTGGTGTCAAAAATAATCAATTTATCGCTCATCTCAATCTCCTGATGGTTTCCGAAAAGCTGGCTGAATTGGTTGCACCAAACAAAAAGCCCGTAGCGGGTGCATACGGGCTTTTGGTTTGGGTGTGCGCGTACGCTACCGTCTCCGCCCGTCTGGCGTCAGCGATAGTAGTAGTTTGGACACTGGAGAATTCATAGTTGCACTGTACCACACAGCTGCATCTCAAAAAATTGCACCGTCGAGGCCACGTCCATCCGCACTATTTGTGCAGGTCCCGTTCATCAGGCTCTTCCGTCGACGTACTGATCACACTGGTCTGAACACCTTTCGTTCTGCGCCAAGCATAGATCACATAGCCACTAAATCCATACAACACGAACATCCCAAACATGACGATTGGGGGATCGATGTTGATAATGGCGATCACAAGAGCAATAGACACAATGACCGCAAAAGGCACACTTTTCTTCATGTGCACGTCCTTAAAACTGTAGAACGGGACATTGGTCACCATGGTGAGTCCCGAATAGAGGGCCAGGGCAAACATGGGCCAGGCAACGGTGCTGCCCTTGACACCCTGATCGGTCATCAACCAGATGAAACCAGCAATCAGGGCGGCGGCGGCAGGGGACGGCAGACCCTGAAAATAGCGCTTATCCACCACGCCGGTATTCACATTGAACCGGGCCAACCGCAATGCGGCACAAGCGCAGTACACAAATGCAGCAATCCATCCCCATCTGCCCAGGCCCTGCAAGGCCCAGACATACGAGATGATGGCAGGGGCTGCGCCGAATGACACCATGTCGGAGAGCGAATCCATCTGTTCACCAAATGCGCTTTGGGTATTGGTCATGCGGGCCACGCGACCGTCTAGACTGTCGAGCACCATGGCACAAAAGATGCCCACCGCCGCCATATCGAAGTGGCCATTGATGGCCATAATAACTGCGTAGAAGCCTCCGAACAATGCCGCCAGAGTAAACAGGTTGGGCAGTATGTAGATCCCCTTCCGCCGTTTCCGGACCATGACCGACTCACCCTCAGTGATTTCCGGGTCGATTCCATCATGCATAAAAATGTCCTCCAGCCGCAATTCGAATTAAAGCAACAAAGGCCACCGAGGTGGCCTTTGCAAAAGCGCAGTCAATTTTCAATTGCGAGTCTGATCAACCAACTTGTTCTTTTTGATCCAAGGCATCATCGCACGCAGCGTCTCTCCAACCGTTTCAATCTGGTGCTCTGACATCAGGCGCCGGCGACTAAGCAGCGTGGGGGCGCCAGCCTTGTTTTCGAGAATAAAGCTCTTAGCATACTCGCCTGTCTGTATGTCCTTGAGACACTGCCGCATGGCATCTTTGGTTGCACTGGTCACAATCTTAGGACCAGTGACGTACTCACCATACTCTGCGTTGTTGGAAATCGAGTAGTTCATGTTGGCAATGCCGCCCTCATAAATCATGTCGACAATCAGCTTAAGTTCATGCAGGCACTCAAAGTACGCCATCTCCGGGGCATAGCCTGCTTCAACCAGTGTCTCGAATCCGGCTTTGATCAGTTCGACAGTACCACCACACAGCACGGCCTGCTCACCAAAAAGATCGGTCTCGGTCTCTTCGCGGAAATTGGTTTCGATGATGCCGGCCTTGCCACCACCGTTGGCCATGGCATAGCTCAGGGCAAGTTCTCTCGTACGTCCTGATTTGTCTTGATGAACCGCGATCAGATGGGGAACGCCGCCGCCTTGTGCGTAAGTGCCACGGACCGTATGGCCCGGGGCCTTTGGAGCCACCATCCAAACGTCCAGGTCAGCCCGCGGGTTTACCAAACCATAGTGAACGTTAAAGCCATGCGCGAACACCAACGAAGCGCCTTGCTTTATGTTGGGCTCGACCTCACTGGTATACACAGAACCGATTTGCTCATCAGGCAAAAGAATCATGACCACGTCCGCAGCCTTGACTGCCTCGGCGACCTCAGCCACTTGCAGCCCGGCTTTTCCAACCTTGGACCACGACGCACCGCCCTTACGCAGGCCAACGACCACTTTAACACCACTGTCATTCAGGTTCTGCGCGTGGGCATGGCCTTGGCTACCATAGCCGATGATTGCCACTGTCTTGCCTTTGATCAGGCTCAGGTCACAGTCCTTGTCGTAATAAACTTTCATTGCTCTTTCTCCGTTGTAAAAATTAAATTCGTAGGATACGTTCTCCGCGACCTATGCCACTGGACCCAGTGCGAACAGTTTCAAGAATCGCACCCCGTTCGATCGCCTCAAGAAAAGCGTCGTTTTTAGACTGATCTCCGGTCAACTCTATGGTGTAGCTCTTCTCGGTCACGTCAATGATGCGTCCACGAAAAATATCCGCCATGCGCTTCATCTCTTCTCGCTCCTTACCCACGGCACGGACCTTGACCATCATCAGTTCGCGTTCTATGTAAGCGCCTTCGGTCAGATCAACGACTTTGACCACTTCGATCAGCCGGTTCAAATGTTTGGTAATTTGCTCAATAACATCGTCAGAACCAGTCGTCTGGATGGTCATACGGGACAAACTGGCGTCTTCAGTCGGAGCGACGGTCAGGGACTCGATGTTGTAACCACGCGCGGAAAACAGTCCGACCACGCGGGACAGGGCTCCAGGTTCATTTTCAAGCAATACAGCAATGATGTGTTTCATAGGTGTGATTCCTCTTTTCGCTGCCCTCCCCTCGCGGCGGTAACCACCAGACTCGGCAAGCAATAGATTCGTCAAATAAAGGTTATAGGTCTTCTGAGCCCAACAGCATTTCAGTGATACCCATACCGGCTTTCACCATTGGGAACACGTTTTCGGTCGGATCAGTGCGGAAGTCCATGAACACCGTTCTATCCTTGAGTTTACGCGCCTCACGAAGCGCCGGCTCTACATCCTGGGGCTTCTCGATAAGCATGCCTACATGTCCATATGCTTCGGCGAGTTTCACGAAGTTTGGCAGCGCATCCATGTAGCTGTGGCTGTACCGACCTTCGTAGTCAATTTCCTGCCACTGACGAACCATGCCCAAATAGCGGTTATTCAGGGAGACTATCTTGATCGGAGTGTTGTACTGCAGGCAAGTAGAGAGTTCCTGAATGCACATTTGGACCGAGCCCTCTCCCGTGATACAGAACACTTCAGCATCAGGCTTGGCCAACTTGATGCCCATGGCGTAAGGGATGCCAACGCCCATGGTCCCAAGCCCACCCGAATTGATCCATCGGCGTGGTTGGTCAAACCGATAGTACTGAGCCGCCCACATTTGGTGCTGTCCAACGTCGGAGGTGATGTAAGTTTCAACCTCCTTGGTCAAGTTCCAAAGCGTTTCGACGACATACTGAGGTTTGATCACGTCACCCTTGCCAAGATCGTACTTCAAGCAGTCGCGCTTGCGCCATGCCTCTATGGTGTCCCACCAGGCAGCCAAAGCGCTGGTGTCAGGCCTCACACTGCTTTCCTTGATCATCACGATCATTTCTAACAAGACATCTTTAACGTCGCCAACAATGGGGATGTCAACTTTGACACGTTTTGAAATGCTGGACGGATCGATGTCAATGTGAATGATCTTGCGCTCATTCTGGGCAAAGTGTTTGGGATTGCCAATCACACGGTCGTCAAATCGAGCACCCACCGCAAGCAAAACGTCGCAGTTTTGCATCGCATTGTTGGCTTCTACTGTCCCATGCATCCCCAGCATCCCAAGAAACTTCTTGTCGCTGGCCGGATAGGCACCCAAGCCCATCAAAGTGTTAGTACAAGGATAACCGAGCATATCCACCAAAGTGCGCAACTCCGCTGACGCGTTGCTCAGCAGCACGCCCCCGCCTGTATAGATGTAAGGACGCTTGGCAGCCAGCAGCAGTTGTAACGCTTTGCGAATCTGCCCGCCGTGCCCCTTGCGCACGGGGTTATAGGAGCGCATCTCGACCGACTCAGGATAGCCAGCGTAAGGAGTTTTCTTGAAGGACACATCTTTCGGTATATCTACAACGACCGGGCCGGGGCGACCGCTTCGTGCGATGTGAAAAGCTTTTTTCATGACGTCTGCCATGTCCCGGACGTCTTTCACCAGAAAGTTATGTTTGACAATCGGTCGAGTGATGCCCACCGTGTCGCACTCTTGAAAGGCATCCAGGCCGATGGCGTGGGTCGGTACTTGGCCGGTCACAATCACCATTGGAATGCTGTCCATGTACGCCGTCGCGATACCGGTAATAGCATTCGTTACGCCAGGCCCGGAGGTGACCAGAGCCACGCCAACCTCGCCAGTCGCCCGCGCATAGCCATCAGCAGCGTGGACAGCCGCCTGCTCATGCCGAACCAAGACATGCTGAATTGAGTCTTGCTTGTAAAAAGCATCGTAAATGTGGAGCACAGCCCCACCGGGATAGCCCCAAACGTACCTCACGCCTTCGGCTTGAAGAGCCTTGACCAGGATTTCTGCGCCACGGAGCTCCTCGGTAGCAACTGCCCTGCCGGCCCGCGCGAGATGCGCTGCTTTCGATGCAGCACTGTTAGATGCCAATGTGATGTCGATTTTTGATATTTCCATGATGAACCTTTGTGAATTTCTCTAACGAAAAACCTAGGGTGCCCCTATGCGCATGCTTGTGGCATTGCGTCGGAACTTGAGGTCAAAGCCATGAGCGCCGGGATTCTTGCGCTGGACTATGACCCGTTTGCCTTTTGATTTGCGAGCGTGATTATGACATTGCCTTTCACACGCCAGCCAGCCAGCAAAAAGCAGAGATTCCGGATGCCATAATTCAGGGCAGCGCCCCTGCCACTGAGGCTCCTAGGAGCCACCACCGCTCCACAAGTCCATCACCTCACTGCCGCTACTACTCTTGGCCACTGAACAAGAACTCACCGATTTCCTTAAAAGCGTGGAGAAAAGAGCATTCAAACGCTCCTTTTATCATGTTCGTAACGAAGAGTCAGCGCTAGATATCGTGCAGGACAGCATGATGAAACTGGCAGAGCACTACGGGCACAAGCCAACGACCGAGCTGCCCATGCTTTTTCAGCGCATACTATCCAACTGTACGTTGGATTTTTTCAGGCGACAAAAAGTTCGGCAGTCACATATCACCAATTTGGGCGATTTCCTGGATGAAGGTGCCGATAGCGACTTTGACCTTTTGGAAACATTGCACCTTGGGGAAGATCTCCGTCAAACAGAAAGTGCGGAGAGTGCGACGGAGCGGGCACAGATTTTGCTTGTAATTGAAGCTGCCATCCAAGAGCTGCCGGGACGTCAACGTGAAGCCTTTCTGATGCGTTACTGGGAGGAGTTGGATGTTGCTGAAACCGCGTCTGCGATGGGCTGCTCGGTAGGCAGTGTCAAAACCCATTGCTCAAGAGCGGTCGCTGCGTTGTCAAGTGCGCTGCGTGCGAAAGGAATAAGATCATGACAAATTCTCCGAATTACCAGAGTGAGCTGGCGATTGACCGATTCAGCTTGAAAGTTGCGGCGCGACTTTCCGAAGGGGTTGATGCGCTGCCACACGACACTGCCGAGCGATTGCGGGCGGCGCGGGTAAGAGCAATTGCGAACCGCAAATCGATGACCGCCAACAGCTCAGCGGTTGTGATCGGCGCCGGCACGGCCGGCGCTGTGTTGGGTAGCAGCAGCCAATCAGTATGGTGGGGACGACTGGCGGCCACCCTGCCATTGCTGGCGTTATTGATAGGTCTGATCATGATCGATGCGATACAAGGTGATGATCGCGCCAAAGATCTGGCTGAAATCGATGCAGCCATCTTGACGGATGATCTGCCACCGACCGCCTATGCCGATCCAGGTTTCACCCATTTTTTAAAACTTAACGTCTCACGTACCCCCTAACCCGCGATGTCAACGCGTATTACCTATTTGATGCCCATAGCCCAAGGGCTTGGCGCACCTGCTGTAGTTCGGGCTGGCCTTATCGGTGCAGTCCTTTGCTTCACGGTGGCGGCCATGGGTGCTGTTAGTCCTACCGACCCAACCGGCATAAAACTCACCCCTTTAACCTCGATGAAAGGGGCGTCAGCCAAGGCCACCCAGTCGCCCAACACATCGCCCCCCCTTAAATCAACTTCGAAACCACATTGGAACGAGTTGACCGTCGCTCAACAGGTCTCCTTGAGGCCGTTGGCCGCCAATTGGGGAAGCCTTGGCGAAGCCCAAAAGCGGAAATGGATGGCTATTGCGACCAGTTATCCCAAGCTTTCCGCTGATGAGCGAGTTAAGCTTCACAGTCGAATGACAGACTGGGCTGCGTTAAGTCAACACCAGAGAACGCAAGCACGGTTGAATTTCGCTGAAATAAAATTAGTCACGCCGAGTCAGAAAACGGCCACATGGCAGGCTTATCAAGCGCTCAGCCCGGATGAAAGAAAGAAACTGGGAAGTCTGGCGGACACAAAGAGCTCCGGCGTTGCAGCTATCGCCAGACCAGTCTCTCCGCAAAAAATGGCGTCCATTCCTGTCAGCCGCCCAACAGCTAAACAGGGGCTGAAAATGGCAGCTGCAAACCCCGCAGTGGATCAAAACACCCTGCTGCCGCCCCCACCGTCACCGGCTGATACCGCCATGTCGCCAAAAAACTGAGTCAGGGGGAAACTATTGATGCCTGCGCAGTTGCAAACTCCTGGCCTGGCGAGGCGAATGGCTTGCTGGGTTTATGAAGGCATCCTGATGTTCGGCGTTGTGTTCATTTTCGGCTACTTGTTTGGCACTCTTACCCAAACGCGACATGCCTTGGACAACCGACATGCGCTGCAGGCCTTCCTCTTCCTGATCTTCGGGATTTACTTCGTTTGGCTTTGGTCCCGGGGGCAAACCCTCGCAATGAAGACGTGGAACATACGCATTGTTGACGTCGCCGGACAGGCCGTTTCACAGTCTAGGGCGCTAGTGCGCTATCTGCTGAGCTGGCTATGGTTGCTGCCTGCCTTAGGGGCAGTGGCGCCGTTTGGCTTGCCGGCCCAGGAAATAGTGGTGGTGGTCCTAGGCTGGGTGGCCGTTTGGGCTGTGCTTAGTAGATTCCACCCTCAGCGACAATTTTTGCATGATGCACTAGCTGGAACCCGACTTATTTCCCACACGACCAAAGACCGATTCACAGGATGAGCCCCGCTTTTTCAATTTGCGTTTATTGTGGCTCTCGGTCTGGACTAAACCCGGCCTACGCTGCAGCGGCGGCGCAGGTCGGCCATTGGATTGGTTCGCATGGCGGCCAACTCGTCTACGGCGGTGGCAAAAGTGGCTTGATGGGCATCGTTGCCGATGCCGCATTGCAAAGCGGCGCCTGTGTCGTGGGTGTTATTCCAAAGGCACTAGTAGAAAAGGAGTGGGCACACCAAGGCTGCACGGAGTTGTATATCGTGGACACCATGCATGACCGCAAGCGCATGATGGCTGAACGTGCAGACGCTTTTCTCGCCTTACCTGGCGGCATTGGAACCTTTGAGGAGCTTTTTGAAGTCTGGACATGGCGCCAACTTGGCTACCATGACAAACCAATTGGCATACTTAATGTCGCAGGCTACTACGATCGAATGATGGAGTTCCTGGCGTCATCTGTCAAAGAGCAGTTTCTAGGCGATTGGCAAATGGCTTTGGTACGTTGCAGCGATCAGTACAAGGCGCTGTTAGAGTTCTTGGTACAGGCCGGCGGCATGGCCCCATTAGCCAGCTTGGACCAGATCTAGATTGCCGATTCGTCTTGCTCGCCGGTGCGGATGCGTACTACTCGTTCCACACTGGTCACAAAGATCTTGCCGTCGCCAATCTTTCCGGTGCGGGCCGCCTTGACAATGGCATCAACACAACGGTCGACGTCCTCGGTCTTGACGGCGACTTCTACCTTCACCTTGGGCAAAAAATCGACAACGTACTCAGCACCACGGTAGAGTTCGGTATGTCCTTTTTGGCGACCAAATCCCTTGACCTCGGTCACGGTGAGCCCGGTAACCCCGCACTCCGCGAGGGCCTCGCGCACCTCCTCCAATTTAAAGGGCTTGACAATGGCTGTGATCAGTTTCATGGGATCGTTCTCATAGTTCATGCTCGGAAGCGATTGGTTATAGGATAACGCCAATCCTTGCCAAAGCTGCGGTGTGTCACTCGAATTCCCACCGGGGATTGGCGGCGTTTGTATTCATTAAGCTTGATCAATCGAGTGACCTGTTCTACATCGGCAGGGGCGAAACCCGCGCCAATGATGTCGTCAATGCTCTGGTCATACTCCATGTAGCGTTCAAGAATGGCGTCCAGCACTTCATAGGGAGGCAGGCTGTCCTGATCCGTCTGATCCGGCCTGAGTTCAGCACTTGGTGGCCGGGTGATGATGCGCTCAGGTATTGGTTGCGTGCAAGACCCATATGGATCATGCGCGTTGCGCCAGCGAGCCAATCGGAACACTATCGTTTTAGTCAGATCCTTGATCACGGCAAATCCACCAGCCATGTCGCCATAAAGAGTGCAATAACCCATTGCCATTTCTGACTTGTTGCCAGTCGTCAGCACGATGGACCCGAATTTATTCGACATTGCCATGAGCAGCGTCCCACGGATGCGCGCCTGGATATTCTCTTCGGTCGCATCCTCCGCAAGGCCTGCGAACTGGGCTGCCAGAGAGACCCGGAAAGCGTCAAACTCCGGTTTGATCGATATTTCGTCGTAGCGAACGCCAAGACGGGTCGCCATATCACGCGCGTCTATCCAACTGATTGCAGCGGTATAGGGCGACGGCATCATCACGCAGCGGACTTTGTCCTTGCCAAGCGCATCAACTGCCACTGCTAACACCAGCGCAGAATCAATGCCGCCCGAAAGGCCAAGAATCACGCCTGGAAATCCATTTTTTCCGACGTAATCCCGCACCCCCAGAACAAGGGCATCCCACAGGTCTGCCTCCGCCGACCGCTCGGCTTCGATCAGCGCGTTCAAACGCAGACCGTCAAAATCCCGTCGGGCAACCACACTAAATTGATTTTCGACAAAGCTGGGTGCACGTCCGGCCAGCGACCCGTCTGACTGCAGAGCAAACGAGTGCCCTTCAAAAATCACTTCATCCTGTCCCCCGACCAAGTGGGCATACACCAGAGGCAGTCCGCAAGCTTCAACCCGAAGGCGCATCATGCTCTCGCGCTCACGACCTTTGCCCACATGGAAGGGTGACGCATTGATAACCGCCAGCAATTCCGCGCCGGCTTCTTTAGCCAGTTGAGCCGGCTGCTCGAACCAAGCATCCTCACAGACCAGTAATCCGACCTTAACGCAAAACCCGGCCTCGCCTGCCTCGAATACACAGACTCCATCCCCAGGCGTGAAGTAGCGGCGCTCGTCAAACACCTGATAGTTCGGTAATTCCCGCTTGGCATAGCTGGCTACCATGACGCCCTCGCGCCACACGCTGGCAGAGTTATGTCGGTTTTGCACAGCTACTGAACGGGTCCGGCTGTCACCCCCGGTGGGGTGGCCAATCACCACGCTCAAATCTTTTAACCCGGCGAGCTCGCGGGCCACTGTTTTCACGGCATCATCACAGGCGGCGATGAAAGCGGGCCGCAAAAACAAGTCCTCGGCGGCGTACCCGCAAATGGCAAGTTCGGGCGTCAGCAGCAGCCGTGCGCCGTCGGCATAGGCGGAGTGGGCTGCCTGGATGATTTTTTGAGAGTTGCCAGTCAAGTCGCCCACCACCAAATTGAGTTGGGCAACACAGATTTTGAGTGTCATTGAACGCGTTTAGAAAGATTGGGAATTCAGTGTCAAATGATGCAGACGATTATGTCATCCGGGTCGTAGATTCCGCCGCAGGCATTGATCCAATGCAATGGAATGCGCTCTTGGCCGCACAAAGCGATGCCACCCCTTTCATGCGCCATGAATACCTGGCTTCCCTTGAGTCCAGTGGCAGCGCCGTAGCGGACACGGGTTGGCACCCTCAGTTTGTGCTTTTGGAGAAGGCGAATCGCCTGGTCGGCGCATGCGCGCTTTACCTGAAGAACCATTCTCACGGGGAGTATGTGTTTGATTGGTCATGGGCGAATGCTTACGCCCAGAATGGCCTGTCCTATTACCCGAAGGCTGTAGTCGCGGTGCCATTCACGCCTGTGCCAGGAAGCCGCTTGCTCGCCTGGACCGCCACAGACCGGGCGCGACTTGCAGCCGGATTGGTGCAATGGTCAAAGGCGCGACAGTTATCATCGCTGCATGTGCTTTTTTCCAGCCCTCAGGACCAGGAAGCCTGCGTCCAGGCTGGGCTGATGCTGCGCCA
>RFWA01000330.1 GCA_009922295.1 Betaproteobacteria bacterium | reverse complement strand
TTTCTGGCCAACATGAGCCATGAGATTCGAACCCCCATGAACGCTATCATTGGCATGACGCACCTGATCCAGGGCACTGAACTCACACCCCGGCAACGCAATTACCTGGGCAGGATCGAGGCCTCCGGCCACCATCTGCTGGGCATCATCAACGACATCCTTGACCTGTCGAAAATTCAGGCCGGCAAGATGAGCACGGAAGTGGTCGACTTCAAGCTGGAGCACCTGCTGGATAACGTGGTCGGCTTGGTGGCCGAAAAAGCAGCCGATAAGGGTCTGGAGTTGGTTGTGAACATCGCGCCTGACGTGCCGCCAAACCTGCTTGGCGATCCACTGCGTCTGGGACAGATTTTGGTCAACTACGCCAATAATGCCGTCAAATTTACCGACCGAGGCGAGGTCGAGATCTCGGTGTCGGTGGTCAAGCGCCATGATCATGAGGCGGTGTTGCGCTTTGCCGTGCGCGACACAGGTATCGGGATAGACGAGGTCCAGCGCCAAAAATTGTTCAAAGATTTTGAGCAGGGTGACAGCTCCACCACCCGAAAATATGGCGGCACCGGCCTGGGCCTGGCCATTGTTAGCCGCTTGGTCGAGCTGATGGGAGGCCAGTTCGGCGTGGACAGCCAACCTGGCCTTGGTTCAACGTTCTGGTTTATCGTGCCCCTGGAAACGCGTGGAGCGGTGCCCACGCTCACGATTGCGGCAGACGCAGCCCACATCTGGCGCGTCTTGGTGGTGGACGACAACGCCAGTGCGCGTGCGCGCCTGAGCGACATGCTGACAGGCATGAGGTTCAGCGTCGACACGGCCGAAGGTGGCGCCGCTGCCTTGGAGGCTATTCGCACTGCCCAGGAACGGGAGCAAACCTATGACGTGGTGGCGCGTCAGATCCGCGCCATGGCCTCACCCAAGCCGCCACACCTGTGCCTGGTGATGGCATTTGGGCGCGAGCACCTTTACGCCTCGGCAAAGCCCGAGGGCTTAGACAGCTTGTTGGTCAAGCCGGTTAGCCCCTCGGTGCTGTTTGATCACATGATGCGGGTGCTGGGGCGCGAGGCATTTCAGACCCAACCTGGCCAGGCCACGGTCGCTATGAACCTCGACGCACTGCGAGGCGCCAGTGTGTTGCTGGTGGAAGACAACGAGATCAACCGGGAAGTTGCCAGCGAGATGCTGCAAGATGCCGGCATTCGCGTGACCACTGCCGAGCACGGCCAGCAGGCGCTTGACCGCCTGCTGACGGGTGAACTGTTTGATATTGTTCTCATGGATATGCAGATGCCGGTGCTCGACGGGCTGGCCGCCACGGCGGCGATTCGGGCTCTTCCCGCGCATGAGGCCTTGCCGATCGTGGCTATGACGGCCAACGCCATGGCAACAGATCGGCAGCGTTGCCTGGATGCGGGTATGAATGATTTTGTGGCCAAGCCGATTGATCCCAAACAGCTCTGGAGTGCCCTGTTGCGCTGGATGCCGCCACGTTCCGTGGCCAGCCGGGCAGGCGCGACGGCGGCCGCGACAATGCCTTCAAGCGAGTTCGAAAGACCCCAAGAAGCGCTATTGCCGCTGCCCTGGATGATCGACGGGCTCGATGCCGTTCTGGGCTTGCGCCGTTGTCTGGGCAAGCCAGAGCTTTACCGTTCGCTGCTCAGACAGTTCATCGAGCGTCAAGGCAATATCGGCCGGGAATTACATCAGGCGATCGATCAGGCGCAATGGGTCGCAGCCCAGCGTCTGGCGCATACCCTCAAGAGCGTGTCGGGCAACCTGGGAGCGGTCCAACTACAGGAAAAAGCCGAGGTGTTGGAGCGCAGCCTTAGCGTGCACCAGGGTGCACCGGCGGAGCGAGCCGCCTTGACGCAACAGATCAACGAGGTCGACCACAGCATGCATATCCTGATCAAGCAACTTGGTGCGGCCCTGGGTCTGGCCCAGCCGCGCGTGCTGCCGGCTGAGCCTGTCGGGGGCACTGAGGGCATCGCTTTGCAGGCCGTTTATACCGATTTGGTTCGGTTGCTGACTCAGGGGGAGTTTGGAGCCGTCGAGTTGCTAGAACGCCATAGCGCCCAGCTCGCGCACGCCATGGGGACTGACTTTGATCGCCTGCTGCGTGCGGTAGAGGTCTTCGATTTTGACAGCGCACTGCTGATTCTTGGCAGCTTGGTAATCAGCGATCCGACAACGGTGAAAGCGACCCATGAATAACAGTGTCCTCCAAGCCAAGGCGACGGTCATGTTGGTGGATGACACGCCGCAAAATCTCGTGCTGATGACCGAGCTGCTACGGGAAGATTACCGGATCCTGGTGGCCAATGGGGGTGAGCGTGCACTCACGCTATTGGGCAGCGAGACCTTGCCAGACCTGATCCTGCTTGACGTCATGATGCCTGACCTGGATGGCCATGAGGTGCTGCGGCGCATCAAGGCAAACCCCGTCACCTGCGATATTCCGGTGATATTCCTGACGGCCAAGTCGGATTTGGCGGACGAGATCCTGGGGCTGCAATTGGGCGCGGTGGATTACATCACCAAGCCGATCAGTGCACCGATTGTTCAGGCGAGGGTGCGTACTCACCTGGCGCTCAAGGCGGCCGCTGATTTTTTGCGTGACAAGTCCCTTTACCTAGAGTCCGAGGTGACCCGCCGGACCAGGCAGCTCAGCGCCATTCAGGACGTGACGGTATTGGCCATGTCGTCCATGGCGGAGACCAGGGACAATGAAACCGGTAACCATATCCTGCGTACGCAACGCTATGTGAAGCGCCTGGCGCTTCAGTTACAGGCGCACCCTCGGTTCAGCCAGGTGATGGGCGATGCCTACATTGATCTCTTGTTCAAGTCGGCGCCGCTGCACGACATCGGCAAGGTCGGCATTCCTGACCATATTTTGCTCAAGCCAGGCCCCCTGACTGCAGCTGAATTTGAGGTCATGAAGACACACACCACCATTGGCTTTGATTCGATCGTGCGAGCCGAGAAAGCCCTGGGAGTGCAGGTGGACTTTCTCTTGCTGGCCAAGGAAATCGCGCTGTCGCACCAGGAAAAATGGGACGGCAGCGGCTACCCGCAGGGCCTGGTCGGCGACGCTATTCCTCTGTCAGCCCGCCTGATGGCGGTGGCCGACGTCTACGATGCCCTGATCAGCAAGCGGGTGTACAAAGACGCGATGACGCATGAGCAGGCCATGGCCATCATGGGCAAAGGGCGAGGCTCGCATTTTGACCCCGACATCCTCGATGCATTTTTTGATACGCATGAGGATTTCCGCGCCATTGC
>RFWA01000329.1 GCA_009922295.1 Betaproteobacteria bacterium | reverse complement strand
GGAAGAACGGCAATGCCACCGCCATCCGCAGCATGATCACGGTCACCGCATCCGCGCCATGCTGATAGGCCAGCTTGACGATGATCGCTTTGCCAGAAAACGCCACGGCACCGACCATCGCCAGCCATGGGCCAGCCGACAGGCCGGCGGCCTCGTCAGCAGCGAGTTCGGGTTGATGCCTGGCGGGCGTGTTGGTCGGTGCGGGCATCGAGCTCACTCAGAAGACAGCCGCTGCAACAGCGGTCGACCTGGGGTCTGTCCGGAGGCCTCAAGAAAATGGCCCCTCGCGGGGCCATCGAATTCAGCGCGTCAACACATCCCTGGCTCAGCCTTCATCCTTGAACGCGACTTCACGCTTGTTCTTGATCGAAGGCAGCATCACCACCACGATCATCAGCACCGAAGCGAGCAACAGCCCGCCTGACAGCGGCCGGGTCGCGAAGGTGGTCCAGTCGCCGCGTGACAACAGCAGCGCGCGGCGCAAGTTCTCCTCCATCATCGGCCCGAGGATGAAGCCCAGCAACAAGGGCGCAGGCTCGCATCCGAGCTTGTAGAAGCCGTAACCCACCAGCGTGAACAATGCCGTCATGTAGACGTCGAATGAACTGTTGCTCAAGGTGTAGCAGCCGATCGAGCAGAACACCACGATGGCCGGGAACAGGAAACGGTAGGGCACCGTCAGCAGCTTGATCCAGATGCCGATCATCGGCAGGTTCAAGATCACCAGCATCGCGTTGCCCACCCACATCGAGGCGATCAAGCCCCAGAACAGCTGCGGGTTGCTCGTCATCACCTGCGGGCCGGGCTGGATGCCCTTGATCGTCATCGCGCCCACCATCAGCGCCATCACAGCGTTGGGCGGAATGCCCAGCGTGAGCATCGGGATGAAGCTGGTCTGCGCGCCAGCGTTGTTGGCCGACTCGGGGCCAGCCACACCGCGGATGTTGCCCTTGCCGAATTCAACCTCACCTGGCCGCAGGCGCATTTTCTTTTCGACCGTGTAGGCGGCAAACGATGCCAGCAGCGCACCACCACCTGGCAGCACGCCGAGCAGCGAACCCAGCGCCGTGCCACGGATCACAGCCGGCCAGGCATCCTTGAAGTCCTGCATGGTCGGCCACAAGCCCTTGACGTCCTTGGTGAAGACTTCACGATTTTCCTCGGGTTGGCCGAGGTTGCTGATGATCTCGCCGAAGCCGAAGATGCCCATCGCAATCACGACGAAACCAATGCCATCGGTCAGTTCAGGGACGTCAAAGCTGTAGCGCGGCACGCCAGAGATCACATCGGTGTTGATCTGACCCAGCAACAGGCCTAGCAGGATCATCGCGATCGCCTTGACCAAAGAGCCCGAGGCCAGCACGACGGCGCCGATCAGGCCCAGCACCATCAGCGAGAAATACTCGGCTGGGCCGAACTTGAAAGCCAGTTCGGTCAGCGGAGGTGCGAAAGCAGCGATGATGACGGTGCCCACGCAGCCCGCGAAGAACGAGCCCAGGCCGGCAGCGGCCAGTGCTGGTCCGGCGCGGCCCTTGCGGGCCATCGCATAGCCGTCAATGGCGGTGACCACCGAGCTCGATTCGCCCGGCACGTTGATCAAGATCGCGGTGGTCGAACCACCGTACTGCGCACCGTAATAGATGCCGGCGAGCATGATCAGCGCTGGTGTGGCGTCTAGCGCATAGATCGACGGCAACAACATCGCGATCGTCGCCACCGGCCCCAAGCCGGGCAGCACGCCGATCAGCGTGCCGAGCACCGAGCCGAACAAAGCATAAAGCAGGTTTTGCGCCGTGAATGCGACGCCAAAACCCAAAATCAGATTGTTGATCAATTCCATGTGGCTCTCCTCAACCGGTGATGAACTTTGGCCACAGCGGGATCACCAGGTTGAGACCTTTGATGAAGATGAGCCAGGATCCGATCGTCAGTATTGCGCAGTTGAGCAACACTTCCTTCCAATGGAATTCGTCACCTGCCAGGCTGGCCATCACGATCATGATCGGCAGCGCCGCCGCCATGCCCAGCAGTGGCAGCGTGAAGCCAAACAAACCCACCGCAGCCATGATCGTGATCAGCGGCTTCCAGGCCCAGGCGCCAATCGGATCGCCATCTTCGGTCTCGACCACCAAGGCCTTGAACAGCACGATGCCACCGAGGGCTGCCATCAAAAAGCCCAAACCGAGCGGGAAAAATCCCGGCCCAGGTCGGGCCGATGAGCCAAAGCTGTAGTTTGTGGCGCCCCAGGCAAAACCGATGCCTATGACCACGAACATCAACCCCGACCAGAAATCCTTCTGGCTCTTGATCTTCACTGCATGTCTCCTCGACGTTCGAACACGACCCCGATTCTAGAGAGTCTGCCCCATCGTGACCGGTGTGGTTTCCACGTAAGGACGCACCCCTAGCCAGGGGCTGGGTCCGCAGCGAGCCCAGTGCGCTGAAACACACCCCGTCGACAAGCGAAAGGCCTTGCTTGATGGACATCAAGTCCCTTCTCAATCGAGGTGATCATGGCTTGCGCACTTGCAGCACTGCGTGAACGTACAACGACGGTGTACCCAGCTTTTGCAGCTACTTCGGCAAGGCCTGAGCCCATAATTCCGGAGCCACAGATTCCAACTTTTGAGATATTCGTTTCAGACATGGAAAACACGGTAACAACCGAGCCCCAGAAATGAGTAATTGCGGGCTACGACGCCCAGAATGCCTATTTCTCGGTGATGACGAGGGTGTCGATTTTGACTGGCTTGCTTGGAGCGCCACCGAGGTCACCCTCGCCGGAGTTCAAAGCCAAGATCGCCTGAGCGACATCGAGACCCTTCGTGATTTTGCCGAAGGTGACGTAGGTGCCCTGGCTGTCAAGAACTGATGCCTTCGGACCAGTGACAAAGAAGAACTGTCCACCGCCAGAGTCGGCGCCTGAACTACGAGCCATCACGAGGTCACCCTCTGCGTACTTGAAGCCAGTGCCTTCATCTTTGATTGTGTATCCAGGACCATCGGTGTTGTTTGAACCGCCACCCTGAATGATGTCAAGCGATACATCAGTGCGGAAGATGAATGACGTGTCGTAATAGCCATAGCGAGACAAGGTGACGAAGTTATTCACTGTTGACGGGGTCTTTTTCGTATCAAGTGCAACTTCGATGACGCCTTCAGATGTATTGAAAGTGGCTGTATATGACTTTGCTGGGTCAATACACATCGATGGGGCTTGTTCAAAAATAGTTGCGCGAGCTTCAGTGCCATCGGTCTTCGGGCATGGAGTCTTGCCAGTGATTTGACGACCAGGAACCGT
>RFWA01000328.1 GCA_009922295.1 Betaproteobacteria bacterium | reverse complement strand
ATGTGGGCGATGGCCTCGTCCAGCCCGGCCACCAGCTTGATGCTGATGATGGGCGCCAGGTACTCTTCGCTCCAGTCGCTGTCTTGCGCCGGCACCAGAATTGCTACATTATTGATAGCTACACCATCAAGCACAGCAAGGGCTGAGGCCCGATTTGACTCTAAGATAGCCAGGGTCTCGGGGCAGCCCCGCATCTCGACCCCCTTGGCGGCAAAGATGGCCGCCATGCGCGGCAAAAATTCCCGGGCCACGCCGCGCGCCACCAGCAGGCTCTCTGCGGCATTGCAGGGGCTGTACTTTTGCGTCTTGGCGTTGTCGGTCACCTTGAGAGCCATCGCCAGGTCGCAGGGGTCGTCAACATACACATGGCAGTTGCCGTCCAGGTGCTTGATGACCGGCACTTTGGCATCGCGGCTGATGCGCTCGATCAGGCCCTTGCCGCCGCGCGGGATGATGACATCGACAAACTGCGGCATGGTGATCAGCTCGCCCACCACGGCACGGTCAGTGGTTTGAACCAGCTGCACGGCGTCGGCCGGCAAGCCGCTGTCGGTCAAGGCTTGTTGCACCAACAAGGCCAGCGCCTTATTGGACTCGATCGCCTCCGAGCCGCCACGCAGGATGCAGGCGTTACCGCTCTTGATCGACAGGCTGGCCGCCTCGATGGTGACATTGGGCCGGCTCTCGAAGATCATGCCGAACACCCCAATCGGCACCCGCATCTGACCCACCCGGATGCCACTGGGCTGCTGGCGCAGCCCCGTGATTTCACCAATCAACTCGGGCATGGCGGCAAGTTGTTCGCAACCCTGGGCGCAGGTCTCCAACACCTTGGGGTCAAGTTTGAGCCGGTCCACCAGCGGCCCGGCCAAGCCGGCTGCAACGGCGCGCGACAAGTCTTTGGCGTTGTCGGCCTGTAGCACCGGGGTAGCCTCGCGCAGCAATGCGGCGAGGCGTTTCAATGCTCTATTTTTTGTAGCTGCATCGGCTTTGGCCATCAGGGCCGAGGCTGCCTTGGCCCGGGCGCCCAGATCCAGGCTGTACTGCGTGATGTCGAGCGCGTCCATACCCGTGCCCTGCCCTACCAGGCGGCGATCGCCCCGTCGGTGCGCGGCTCGGTGCCGCCGCACAGCACGCCCTGCGTGTCGCGCCAGATGATCTGGCCACGGCCAAAGGCGATCCGGTTGCCCGACCAGTTGACCTCATGACCCAGCGCCGCCAGCCCGTGGAACAGGTGTTCGGGTGTGGCGCGCTCGATATTGACACGTCGCCCGCTCTCCCACTCCCAACGCGGGGCGTCGAGCGAGGCCTGCGGGTTCAGGCCAAAGTCGACCGTGTTCATGACCATCTGCACGTGGCCCTGAGGTTGCATGAAGCCGCCCATCACGCCGAACGGGCCGACCGCCGCACCGTCCTTGGTCAAAAAGCCCGGGATGATGGTGTGATAGGGTCGTTTACCGGGCGCCAGGCAGTTGGGGTGGGCAGCATCCAAGGAGAAGTTATTGCCGCGGTTGTGCAGACCGATGCCAGTGCCTGGCACCACCAGGCCGGAACCAAAGCCCATGTAGTTGCTCTGGATCAGCGACACCATGTTGCCTTCGCCGTCAGCTGTGCTCAGGTAGACCGTACCGCCGCGTGGCGGCTCGCCTGGCGCGGGGCTGGCCGCCCGCGCGCCAATCAGGGCGCGGCGTTCGTCGGCATAGGCGTCCGACAGCAGGTCAGCCACTGACACCCGCATGTGCGCCGGATCGGCAATGTGTGCCAGACCATCGGCAAACGCCAGCTTGATCGCCTCGATCTGGCGGTGGTGCGTCAGCAGGGTGTCACGTTCCTGAAAGTCAAAACCCTTCAGGATGTTCAGTGCCAGCAGCGCCACCAGGCCATGTCCATTGGGCGGGATCTCCCAGACGTCGTATCCGCGGTAATTGACGCTGATGGGTTGGCACCAGTCCACCTGGTAGGCGGCCAGGTCGTCCAGTGTCAAATGGCCCCCAGCGGATTGCACGCAGGCGGCGATCTTCTCGGCCAGCGCGCCACGGTAAAAACTGGCGGCGCCGGTTTGGGCAATGTCTTGCAGCGTGTCGGCATGGCCGGCCGAGCGCCAGATTTCGCCAGCTTGCGGCGCACGCTCAGGCGCAAAAGTGTCAAACCAGGGTTTGAAATACGGAGCCTTGAACTCTTCGCGAAACAGTCGGGTGGCTTGCTGCCAGGCAAAGGCCACAGTAGGCGAGACTGGAAAACCATCGCGGGCCAACTCGACCGCGCGGGCCATCGAGGTGGTCAAGGGGAGACGCCCGAAGCGGCTGGCCAGCGCCGCCCAGGCTGCCGGAGCCCCGGGCACGGTGACCGGCAGGGGCCCGTACTTGGGCATGCTGGTGTGTCCTAGACCGGTCATGTGGTCCAGGGTGAGGCTGCGCGGCGCTGGACCGCTGGCGTTCAGGCCATGCAGCTTGCCGCCATGCCAAACCAGCGCAAAAGAATCACCGCCGATGCCGTTGGCCGTGGGTTCCACCACAGTCAGGGCGGCCGCGGTGGCAATGGCGGCGTCAATGGCGTTGCCACCGGCCTGCAATACAGCCAAGCCGGCCTGCGCGGCCAGCGGCTGCGAGGTGGCGACCATGCCGCGATTGGCATAAACCACCGTACGGCGGGAGGCGTACGGGTAATGGGAGGCATCAAGGTTTAACATAGTCACACGATGGTAGCATTCATAAATCACGTTCCCGCCCGGAGAACTGCGACCATGCACTGCCCACCAACACCCCACGCACAGCAACTGCCCCAAAGGGCCAGCCCATGACCTGGTCCATTTTGGCCCGTGAACCCGACGGCCGCTTTGGCATCGCCATTGCCAGCCGGTTTTTCTCAGTCGGCTCACTTTGCATTCACAGCCGGCCCGGCGTGGGGGCGATCGCAACCCAGGCCCTGATGAACCCACTCTACGGCCCGCAGGGGATGGCACTGCTGGCGCAAGGCCTCTCGGCCCAGACGGTGGTGAGCGCGCTCACCGGTGCCGACGCTGGCCAGGCCCAACGGCAATTGCACGTGCTTCCAGCCCGGGGCCCGGGCGCGGCGCACACAGGCAGCGCCTGTGTTGACTGGTGTGGCCACCTGCTAAAGGACGATCTCAGTGTGGCCGGCAACATGCTCGCCGGGCCCCGCGTGATTGAGGCGACGGCTGAGGCCTTTGCCGCCAGTGCCGGGCAGCCGCTGGCCCTGCGCCTCATCAACGCCATGCAGGCCGGGGAGGCGGCTGGTGGCGACAAGCGCGGCAAGCAGTCGGCAGCGCTGCGCATCCAGGGCGACCAAGA
>RFWA01000327.1 GCA_009922295.1 Betaproteobacteria bacterium | reverse complement strand
TCGGTCAGCCCCTTGGCCCGCGCGGTGCGAATGTAATCCTCGTTCAGAACCTCCAACACGCTGGTGCGGGTGATTCTGGCAATCAGTGCGATGTAGACAACGGCCAGCGCGGAAGCGGGCAGGATAATGCGCGCGAAGAAGGGCCCCAGCCCGTCAGCGATTCGTGTGTAGCCTTGAACAGGCAACCAGTCGAGCTCGATGGCGAACACATACATCAGCGCATAACCGAGCACGAAGCCGGGCACCGAGAAGCCCAACACAGACAGGCCCATCACCATATCGTCAATCCGGCTTCCCTGTCGGAATGCGGCCAGCACACCCAAAGGCACCGCGATAACAATCGAAATCATCAGGGCGCAGGCCCCAAGAGCCAGTGTTGGTTCGATGCGTTGGCGGATCAAGTCCATCACTGGTAACTTGAAAAAATAACTCTCCCCGAAATCACCCTTGATCACATGGCCTAACCAAATGACAAACTGCTTTGCCAGCGGCTGGTCAAGTCCAAGACGTTGCCGGATTTCGGCTACCTGCTCGGTGGTCGCCGTCTCGCCGGCAATTATGGCTGCCGGGTCACCAGGGACCATCCGCAGCACCAAAAAAGCGAAGACGGCAACCAGCAGCAGCACCGGCAGCAGGGCCAGCATGCGGCGAACAATGAAATACACCATGTCGCGTGGTGGGGCAGCGAACCTTTGCGGTGTTGCCCGAGGCTACTTTTTCTTCACCCCATAGAACAGCGTGAGCGGCTGCTTGAAGGTCGGCTCCAGCTTGATGCTGCGAGCACTGACGGCCGAATACTCACCCAAGGGGATCACGGTCACGATCTCCGCATTGCGCTCCTGCATTTCGCGCGCCAGGCCCTTTCTTGCCGCTGGATCGCTGGTCCTGGCGAAGGCGTCGCGCATCTGCTCCATCTTATCGTCGCAGGGCCAGCCAAGGAAGGATGTCTTGCAGTTGGTGTTGAAGCTGCCGCGATCGATCGGGTTTTGCGCGTCGTTCAGGTCCAGCGAGGACATATAGGCACTCCAGCCGCCTTCACTGGGTTTCTCCTTTTTGCGCAAGCGCATGGTCAATGACTGCCAATCCGATGGGGCGAGTTCCACCTTGAATCCTGCCCGTTCGAGCTGTTGCTTGGCCAGGGGCCCGAGGTTGTTGAGGACCGGCAGATCCGTGGTGTGGGGCAGCAGGATGGGTGTACCGTCATAGCCCGCTTCCTTGAGCAGGGCGGCTGCACGCTTGGCGTCGCCGCGAACCATGGCGCCCATGCCAGCGTCGGTATAGAAGGGTGAGTTGCAGGCGTAGGTGGAGTAGCACACTTTGTAATTGCGGGCGTCACCCACCATGCCTTTGAGGATCTGCTCCTGGTTCAGTGCGATCATGGCGGCTTGGCGGATTTTCGGGTTGTCAAACGGGGGGTTGACCCAATTGGGGCGCAGGAAGTAGGTTTGCTTCCAGGTCGGCTCGACCACCAGGCTCTTGTTCTTGGCGGCAAGGGGCACCAGATCATTGGCCAGGATTTCCACCATGTCGATCTCGCCGTTGGTCAGAGCCGCAAGGGCGGTCTGTCCGTCCGAGATCGCGATCCATTCCACGCGGTCCACATAGGCCACCTTACCGCCTGCCAGTCCGGATGGCGGCTCTGCACGCGGCTTGTACTTGGTGTTCTTGACATAGACCACTTTTTCGCCCGGCCGCCATTCATCGCGTTTGAAGATGAATGGGCCGGACCCAATGACCTGTTCTGGCTTGATCGGTTCCGCCGCTGGTGTGTCGGCCACCTTTTTGGGCATCATGAACAAAGGCGCCAGGCTGGGCTTGGAGAGGCTGTCCAGCAGAAGGCCATAGGGCTCATTCAGGACTATTCGGAAGGTCTTGGCGTTGACCACCTCGTAGGTTTTGATGAACGGCGCGGCACGCAGACCGGTGGCGTCGCGCTGGTTGAATCGTTTGATAGAGGCGATGCAGTCTTCGGCCGTGACCGGTGTACCGTCATGCCACTCTTGGCCGTCGCGAAGCGTGAAAGTCCAGACCAGTCCATCCTTGCTGGTTTCCCACTTGTCCGCCATCTGCGGTTTGACCACGCCCTTTTCATCTCGTGCGACCAGCTGGTCAAACACCATGTAGCCATGATTTCGCACGATGTAGGCTGTACTG
The DNA here is from genome assembly GCA_009922295.1 of Betaproteobacteria bacterium. Lineage (GTDB taxonomy): Bacteria > Pseudomonadota > Gammaproteobacteria > Burkholderiales > Burkholderiaceae_C > Rhodoferax. Next base: position 1,167 of record RFWA01000327.1, on the reverse strand, counting down.
ACGGTGGGGTCGAACACTTTGAGGTCCGAATGCATGACCACCTTGATGGTCTGCCCCTGAACTGCTGGCGCAGCGAGCGCCAGCGCAGTGCCCAGTGCGGCGAGTGAGTGTTTGATCAAGTCTGGAGTTTTCAAGGCGATTCCTTTTCTGTATCGCGGAATGGTATCTGAGCGACATTTTTTTGTAAAGTTTAAGCTTTACTTAATTCGGAAAAACATGTGCACCATATATGGCAATATCGGTTTAGAATTGCCACATAAAAGAACGAGTGTTTACAATTGTGGAACAAAAAGCAATGTCAAATGACACCGCTAATGCGGCCGCCCAACTGCCCGACTGGGATCAGCCCGTCCGCTACATAGACCGCACCCACGCTTGGTACAACGCGCTGGGCACCAACAACCCCTACCAGTACGCGCATTTCCTGGACGTCCCGTTTCAGGCTCTGCAAAAACCGCTTTCCCAATGCCGTGTAGCCTTGTTAACCACGGCGGCGCCCTACCAGCCCGAGAAGGGGCCGCAGGGCAAGGACGCGCCTTACAACGCAGCTGCCAAGTTCTACCAGGTCTATTCGGGCGACACATCGCAGGACCACGATGTGCGGGTCTCTCATGTCGGCATCGATCGGGCGCAAATCACCGACGACAGCAACACCTGGTTTCCACTGCAGGCTCTGCGCCGCGCCGCAACCCGGGGCCTGATCGGCTCGGTGGCCACGCGATTTCACGGTGTGCCCACCAACCGCAGTCAGCGCCACACCATGACGGTGGACTGTCCGGACGTGCTTTCGCGCTGTCGTGCCGATGAGGTCGACGTGGCTGTTCTGGTGGCCAACTGCCCGATCTGCCACCAATCCATGGCGCTCACCGCACGGCACCTGGAGGCCAACGGCATTTCCACGGTGATCATGGGCGCTGCCAAGGACATTGTGGAGCACTGCGGCGTTCCCAGGCTGTTGTTCAGCGACTTTCCACTGGGTAACGCAGCCGCTCTGCCCCAGGATGAGGCTTCACGTGATGCGACGTTGGAACTGGCTCTGCGCTTGCTCGAAAGCGCGCCCTCGGCCCGAACGACGGTGCAGAACCCACTGCGCTGGAATGGCGACCCGCAGTGGAAATCAAAATACCTCGACGTGTCCAAACTGACCCCCGAGGAACTGGCTCGGCG
>RFWA01000326.1 GCA_009922295.1 Betaproteobacteria bacterium | reverse complement strand
CCCTTTGGCAAGGAAGCCGTCAGCCGGAACCAGCTCACGGGCAAGGACGACATCGGTACCGGTGCCCTCGGCATGGTGGGCAACATCCTCTGGTTCATTTTTGCCGGCATTTGGCTCGCCATCGGCCACGTGGCCACGGCGCTGGCGCTCTTCCTGACCATCATCGGCATTCCGTTTGGGATACAGCACCTGAAGCTTGCAGTGCTGGCCCTGGCGCCTATCGGGAAGAAGATCGTGGCGAAGTGATTCGGCACTGGCAATCCCTTTGGGCAAGCAGAGAACTCACCGACGGGTTTTCTGTGGCTTCCTTGACGTCACTCAATATGCCCTGGTGCGCAAGGGCGCACAGTTGGCACCATGACGCCCATTCCCACTGCCCCGGCTACCACTGCCAGCGAGGCGGCCCCACGCGGTCAGACGCTGCTGCGACGGGCTCAGGCCTCGCCGTGGGTCAGTTTTCTGGAGTCGGGCCGGGTGGTGCTGGGCGTGCTGGAGGGGCCGTGCTGGCTGGAGGCCTCTTCCGCCGTGCTAGACCTGCGCCCTGCCGTGGACGCAGTGGCCGATACCGACGTGGTGCTGCGGCGAGTGCCGGTGGTCATGACTAAACCCCTGTTTTCAAGTGCAAAAAATCTAGCCCGGCAAAGCGATTGAAATCGCCATCAAAGGAAACCAGTCGGCATTGGCTGCTGATTGCAAAAGCGGCCAGCCAAACGTTGATATCGGGCAGGTACACGCTTGTACTTCGCCAAGTCTTCTTCCTCCAGAATGGCATGGAGTTGTGCGTTATTGAGGTAGGGCGTGGCTGTGCCATCGGCATCCCGCGCAATGGGGATCGGGTAAGTGGGAGTTGGTTCGGTAGTGGACAAGGTGGCTGCAAACCGCTTGATCGCAACGGGCGGCGGGCCGGGTGGCTGCGCTGCTTGGTTTGCCGTGACACCAGCCGCCAGGCCGCGCTCTATGAGCTGGGTGACCAGTTCTTTGAGCTTCATGCCGCTGAGTGCTGCCTGCGACTTGAGGTGGCGGAAAGTTTCATCGGGGAGGTCAAATGTGGTCCGCATAAAAACATCTTTACATCAAACAATCATATGGTACAAGGTTCAAACTTCACCCTGCGGGTAGTGCTTAAGCTTGCAGGCGGTCAAGCCAAGGGTTGAGGCGGTCTGTCCGCTGGGCACCACCGGCGCGTCGCAGCTTGCCAATGCCCTGCGCCATTTCAAAATTTTGGTGCTTTCTTGATCCCAATCAAGGCGACTGGCTTTTTGAAGGTGCACAGTGATCACCATGCTGCCAATCCATACCGCGCCGGTTTCTGTTGCAAGCGAGACCGCCTCGCGCGGCCAAATCCTGGCACGTCGCAACCAAACCTCGCCATGGGTCAGTTTTCTGGAGTCCGGCCGCGTGGTGCTGGGTGTGATGGCGGGGGATGTCATGGAACACCAGCTCGGTGTGCTGGAGGGCCCCTGCTGGCTGGAGGCCTCGTCCGCGGTGCTGGACCTGCCGCCCGCAGTCGACGCAGTGGCCGACACCGACGTGGAGTTGCGGCGTGTGCCGGGGGCCGAATTTCGGCGCATCCTGGCTGATTTGTCGGGGCCGGCCCGGGCCGTGCTGGACGACGTCGCTCGCGCGCACCGCCAGCAAACCGAGCTGGCGGTCAGCCGCCTGGCCAAGGATGCCGAGGCCCGTTGCGCCGAATGGCTGTTGCAGCACGCCGAGCCGCTGGCCCAGGGCGGCATGGCGGTGCAGTTGTTGGAGCGCAAACGCGCCATTGCCGCCCAGCTGGGCATTGCCCCTGAGACCCTGTCGCGTGTGCTGCGCCACTTGCGTGAGCGCAGCCTGATCAGCGGCTCGGGCCGCAGCCTGAACCTGCTGGACCTGACGGGCCTGCGTTCACTGGCCGGCGTTTAGCGCGTTCAGCACCGCTTCGGCTGTTGCCGGCGCCTGCAGATCCACCGCGCCGTCGGCACTTGCCTGGGCCACCGCATCACGCAGCGCCTCAAACACGCTAATCGCCAGCATGAAAGGCGGCTCACCCACAGCCTTGCTGCCAAACACATTGTCCTCACGGTTGGGCTCTGGCCACAGGTCTACGTGCAAGTGCGCCGGGATGTCGCCGGTGGCCGGAATTTTGTAGGTGCTGGGCGCGTGGGTGGCCAACCGGCCCTGCTTGTCCCACACCAGCTGTTCGGTGGTGAGCCAGCCCATGCCCTGCACAAAGCCACCTTCGATCTGGCCGATGTCAATCGCCGGGTTGATGGAGCGGCCCACGTCGTGCAGGATGTCCACCCGCAGCACCCGGTTTTCACCGGTCAGGGTGTCGATGGCGACCTCGGTGCAGGCGGCGCCATAGGCAAAGTAATAAAACGGTCGGCCGGTGAGTGTGGTCTTGTCGTAGTGGATTTTGGGGGTGCGGTAAAAGCCATCGCTCCAAAGCTGGATGCGGTTGGCGTAGGCCAGGCGCACCACATCGTCAAAGGCGCGGGTAGCGGTGGGTGACAGCACCTGGCCGGCTTCAAAGCGCACCGCGCCGGCCCCAAGGCCATCCAGCCCGGCCACAAAAGCCGCCAGGTTGTCGCGCACATGGCGCGCCGCAAACTGGGCGGCGCGGCCATTGAGGTCGGTGCCGGCCGAGGCGGCGGTGGCCGAGGCGTTGGGAATCTTGCTGGTGTCGCTGGCGGTGGCCAGCACCCGGGCCAATGGCACGCCCAATTCGTCGGCCACGATCTGCGCCACCTTGGTGTGCAGGCCCTGGCCCATTTCGGTGCCGCCGTGGTTCACTTGCACGCTGCCATCCAGGTACACATGCACCAGCGCGCCGGCCTGGTTGAACAGGGTTGCGGTGAAGGAAATACCGAATTTGACCGGCGTTATCGCCAGTCCGCGTCGGATGACGGGTTGGCCAGCGTTCCAAGCCAAAATGGCCTCCCGCCTTTGCTGGTATTGAGAAGTTTGCTCTAGTTTCGATAGCAGGGGCGCCAGAATGTTGTCCTCGACCCGCATGCCGTAGTGGGTGGTGTCGCGCCGCGCTTGGCCATCGGACGTGGGGTGCTCGTCGTACAGGTTGCGTTGGCGCACGGCCAAAGGGTCCAGTCCGAGCCGGCGCGCGATGTCGCCCATGATGGCCTCGATCACGACCATGCCCTGGGGCCCGCCAAAGCCGCGAAACGCGGTGTGGCTCTGGGTGTTGAGCTTGCAACGGTAGGAGGCAATGGCCACGTCTTCCAAAAAATAGGCGTTGTCGGCATGGAAGATCGCGCGGTCTGACACCGGGCCCGACAGGTCGGCGCTGAAGCCGCAGTTCATGGCCATCATCAGGTTCAGGCCGCACAAGCG
>RFWA01000325.1 GCA_009922295.1 Betaproteobacteria bacterium | reverse complement strand
TGCAGCGGGTTGCGCCCGAGCAGGCGCGGCGCCAGGTGGTCGTGCAGCAGCGCCATGACCGACGAGCCCCCGGTGCCTATGGTGTAAGCGTAGCCCGTTGCCTCAATGCCATCGCTGCAGCGCAGTGTGAGCAGAATGGTCTCCTGCGTCACAAAGGACTGGATGGCATCCGTGCGCACCACCTTGGGCGGCAGGTTGACTTGCCGCAGGCGGATGGCGTCGATGGTGATGGGTAAAGCCATGGTGGTGCGATGATATGGTTCAGTAATTGGAAAAACGCGGTGGACCGACATCCACGGTGGCCATCAGCGCATTCATATGGCCGCGCATTTGCGCGAGCTTCAGCGCCTCGTTGCCCGAGTGCAGCCAAAGGTTCTCGTACTCCTCCGGGTCTGCCACGCTGTCGAACAACTCGGCCAGGTCATGGCCATGGTAAAAAACACTTTTGTAGCGGCCGTCGAACACCATGGAGGCGTGGCTATGGTCCGCATGGCCACCCATCGCGTCGCGGTATTCGCTGACAACGGCGGCTTTATGTCTGTGAGGATCTGTCTGACCGGTCAGCAGTGGCAGCAGTGATTTGCCCTGCATGGCGGCAGGCACGTCCAGGCCACAGGCGGCCATGAGCGTTGGGGCTACATCAATTGTTTCCACCAAGGCATCACTGCGCAGGCCGTCCGCAAACTGTCCTGGCCAAGACATGATGAGCGGCACCCGCACCAGGCCGTCAAAAAAACGGCAACCTTTGAGGATCAGCCCGTGGTCGCCCAACATCTCACCGTGGTCACTCATGTAGACGACGATGGTGTTTTCAAGTTGCCCTGAGTCGCGCAGGGTTTGCATGATGCGGGCGAACTGGTCGTCGATCTGCTCGATCATGGCGTAGTAGTTGGCCTTGACTTCCAGCGCGTCGTAGTCATTGTGTGCCGATGCGATAGCGTCGTGACCATCGGCCGACACCGGCACAATGGTCTTGCGCACCCGTGGGTCTTCGGCGTGCTTGGTTTGCTGGTCAATGGCCGTAAACGCACGTTGCCTTTCAATGTCTGACGGTCGAAACCGGGGCAGTGGCAGGTCAGCGGGTTGATAGCGCTTCAGGTATTCGGGTGGGGCATCAAAGGGGCCATGAGGATCAAACGGATTGACGCTGATCATCCAGGGCCTGTCACGGCGCTCTGTCATAAAGCGAATAGCCATCTCCGAGCACCAGGTGGTCTGGTGGTACTCACTGGCAATGCCCGGCCCACAAAAATAATTGACGTTGGCATAAAGCTCAACCGGGTCGACCTTTTTTTCGTGTTTGAGCCAGTTTTCGTAGTCGTGGCCGAAAGCCTGGTCGGGCGTTGGGTGATGGCTCCAATGGAAAACCCGGTAGCCGTCGTCGGTGCGGACTTCATAGTGTTTGGCGGCCGCCAGGTGGAGCTTGCCCACCAGAGCGCAGTCATACCCGGCGTCGGCCAACCGCTTGGTCACCAATGTTTCGTGTGCGGGAAAGTAGGCGTTGCCATTGCGGTAAACATGGTGTGACGCCGGATAGCGGCCGGTCAGGAAGGTGGCTCGTGCTGGCGTGCAGATCGGGCTTTGGGTGTAGGCCTTGTTGAAGGCCACGCCCGATGCGACAAGGGCATCGAGCGCGTCGGTGCGAATGTGGGCATTGCCCAAGGCGTGGATGGTGTCCCAGCGTTGTTGGTCAGCGCAGTACCACAGGATGTTGGGGCGCGTAGCAGCCATGTGACACTACTCCGGCTTGATGTTGGCGACCTTGACGGTACGCTCCCAGCGCCCATGCTCGCGGCTGAGCAACTCGGCAAACTCCTGCACAGTCCCGGCAGGCACATCGCCGCTTTGGGCAATCTTGTCGTGGATCTCGGGGCTTTTGAGGGCCCGCTGCAGATGCTCTGACAATTTTGCCAAGACCTCGGGCGGCGTGCCCTGCCTGCCGACAAAACCGAACCAGGCCAGCGCCTCAAAATCGGTCACGCCAGCCTCGGCAAAGGTCGGCAGCGCGGCCAGTGCCGGCGTGCGCTTGAGCGAACTGGCGCCAAGAGCGATCAGCTTGCCACTCTTGGTGTGCGCATTGACCTCGATCGGCGACAGAAATGAACTGTTGACATGACCGGCCAGCAGGTCCGCCAGTGCCGGGCCGCCGCCCTTGTAGGGCACATGCATAAGGTCGATGCCTGCTTGCTGCTTGAACAGTTCGCCGATCAAGTGCGGCAGACTGCCGCCGCCCGGCGTGGCGTAGGAAATTTGGCCGGGTTTGGATTTGGACAGCTTGAGAAAATCAGCCATCGTGTTGACCCCCAGCGCCGGGTTGACCACGAGAAGGGTGGGTGTGGTCTGCAGCAACCCCAAGGGGACAAAATCTTTTCGCACGTCGTAGCTCAGCTTGGGGTAGACGTACTGTGTGATCACATAGGGTGCGGCTGCCAGCAGTATCGTGTAGCCGTCGGCAGGCGTTTTTGCAGCCTCGGCGATGCCGATGGTGCTGGCGGCGCCGGGCTTGTTGTCAATGAGAAAGGGCTGGCCCAACTGCTCGCTCATTTTCTGGGCCACTGTTCGAGCCAAGGCATCGGAGGCACCGCCCGGGGGGAAGGGGACAATCACCCGAACCGGTTTGCTGGGCCAGGTCTGCGCTGATAACCCCGTGACAAACAGTGCCAGCAAGCCAGCCGTGAACGCTTGGACCAGACATTTGAAGTTGACGCTTGGTACGGGTCTCATCGGTGATCTCCTAGGGCGGTTGGTTAAGGCGGTCCCTGGTCATGCGGTATTAGGGTTCAACCCGATGGCCGGCGGTCGGATAACTGCGATCATAAATTGGTCTGACCACCTGTCCCATCCACGTTAACCCTGTAAGCACCGCCGCCATGCCGCTGCCAACCATCGAGCCGCAACGCCTGTACCGCCAGATCGCGGAACAGTTGCGTCTGCGCATGAGCCAGAGCGAATTCGCCGCGGGCTCGCGCTTGCCGGCTGAGCGTGATCTGGCCAAGCAGCTGGGTGTGAGCCGGCCCACGGTGCGCGAAGCCCTGATCGCGCTGGAGGTAGAGGGCTGGGTTGAGGTGCGCTCGGGCTCCGGCGTCTACGTGCGTGAGCTTACGTTGAACCAACGCGCCGTGCCCACCGATCCACTGCCGTCCGAATGGGGGCCCTTGGAGCTGATCCGTGCGAGGCGTGTGGTCGAGGGCGAAACCGCCGCGCTGGCCGCTATCCAGGCCAAGCGCCGCGACATTGCCGCCATGCGTCAGGCTATTGACAGCATGGCGCAGGATTCCGAGCAGGGTGTGGCTCCGCTGGCTGGCGACCGCGCCTTTCACACCGCCATCGTGCAGGC
>RFWA01000324.1 GCA_009922295.1 Betaproteobacteria bacterium | reverse complement strand
GCTGATCTGGTGACGCTGATCCGCGTCGCCCATGATCACCCGGATGCCGACGTGCGCACGGTGCTTGCCGCAATTTTTGAAGCCTTGCCAGTCGGCGGTACGCTGTTGCTGGCCGAACCCATGGCTCAAGAGCCTGAGCACGCGCCGCAAGGCGACGCCTATTTCCACTTCTACCTGCTGGCCATGGGCGCGGGCAGGCTGAGGACATCGCGCGAGCTGATGGCCATGATGGCCGACGCCGGGTTTACCCACCTCGAAGTGGTGCCCAACCCCATGCCTTTGCAAACCCAGATTCTGGTGGGACGCAAGTCTCAGGGTTTACCCGCGTAAATCTCAAATCATGTAAATAATTATTGACAATAAAAAGTGTCAGAGTCAATATACAGCCATGCAAGCTAACGCGATCGTTTTTCAGCAACCCCAATCCTTGGCGATCAAGAGGCTGGCTCTACCCGACATGGGTGCAAACGACGTGCAGGTTCAGGTGGAATTCAGCGGTATCAGCACCGGTACCGAACGTCTGTTGTGGGATGGCAGCATGCCCGCATTCCCAGGTATGGGCTATCCCTTGGTCCCAGGCTATGAGACCGTTGGGCGCGTTGTCGCTGCCGGGGACCAGGCCACGGTTCCTGTCGGCACCCGGGTCTACGTCCCAGGCTCGCAATGCTTCCAAGAGGCACGCAATTTGTTTGGCGGTTCGGCTTCGCGGCTGATCATTCCGTCTGCGCGCGCCATGCCCATTGAGGAAACCCTGGCCGAACGGGGTGTGCTGTTTGCGCTGGCGGCCACCGCTTACCACGCGCACAGCGCGCCAGGTACACAGCAGCCTGACCTGATCGTGGGACACGGCGTGCTGGGCCGCATGATTGCCCGCCTGGCGGTATTGGCCGGTACAAAGCCCGTCGTTTGGGACACCAACCCGGCACGGCGCACTGGCGCGGTGGGCTACGAGGTGATTGACCCGTCCGACGACAGCCGTCGCAACTACAAATGCATTTGCGATGTCAGCGGCGTTGGCGCCCTGCTCGATGACCTGATCAGCCGCCTCGCACCCGGTGGCGAGGTGGTGCTGGCGGGTTTCTACGAGGCCCCGCTGTCTTTTGTCTTCCCTCCGGCCTTTATGCGCGAAGCACGCATCCGCATCGCCGCGCAATGGTCGCCACCAGACCTTGCCGCTGTGATTGCGCTGGCCGGTGAAGGGCGCCTGTCACTTGACGGCCTGATCACCCACCACCACTACGCCACACAGGCCGACGCAGCTTACCGCACCGCGTTTGGCGATGCCGATTGTTTGAAGATGGTTCTTGATTGGAAACACACCGTATGAGCGCCAGCACAATACCCGCAGAAGCAACCATCAATTTCATGCGCGATATCTTGCGCACTGAAGCGGCCATAGAACCGTCACCGGTGTCCACATCCGAGGTCACCAAAGAAACCCAGATCATTGCCATTTATGGCAAAGGCGGCATTGGTAAAAGCTTCACGCTGGCCAACCTGAGTTACATGATGGCGCAGCAGGGCAAGAAGGTCCTTCTGATCGGCTGCGACCCGAAGAGCGACACCACCAGCCTGTTGTTTGGCGGACGGGCCTGCCCCACCATCATTGAAACATCATCCAAAAAGAAACTTGCCGGCGAGGCAGTCGCGATCGGCGATGTCTGCTTCAAGCGCGATGGCGTCTACGCCATGGAACTTGGCGGCCCGGAAGTCGGGCGCGGTTGCGGTGGGCGCGGCATCATTCACGGGTTTGAGCTGCTCGAAAAACTCGGCTTCCATGAGTGGGGTTTCGACTATGTCTTGCTGGACTTTCTGGGCGACGTGGTGTGCGGCGGCTTCGGCTTGCCCATCGCCCGCGACATGTGCCAAAAAGTGATTGTGGTGGCCAGCAACGACCTCCAGTCACTGTACGTGGCCAACAACGTCTGCTCGGCTGTGGAGTACTTCCGTAAACTCGGCGGCAATGTCGGCGTGGCGGGCATGGTCATCAACCGCGACGATGGAACGGGCGAGGCCGCCAACTTTGCCGCCCACGTCGGCATCCCGGTGTTGTCCACCATCCCGGCCAACGAAGACATTCGGCGCAAAAGTGCCAGCTACGAAATCATCGGCCGTCCGGACTCGGTCTGGGGTCCCATGTTCAGCGAGTTGGCCGCCAACGTCGCCACCTCGCAACCGGTTCGCCCCAAGCCCATGACACAAGACCAGCTGCTCGGCCTGTTCGCCGCCTCGGCGGTCGGTCGCGACGTGGTGCTTGAGCCGGCCACGCAATTTGACATGTGCGGCCGTACAGAAAACAACAAACCCACACTTGAAGTCGTGTACGACGAAGTCTGAAACCGCAATAACTGCAGCCATGAGCAAAACCATCCCTATCCTCAGTGCGGCGGCGCAGATGCCAGCCGGCATGAGCACCGCCATCGAGGGTGATGGTATGGGGTGCCACGCTGGCGGCGAAAAAATGCTGGCCGCTGCCAAGGCCTCGGGCAAGTCTGAGGTTCTGGCTCAGTACGCCAAAGATTACCCTGTGTCACCCTCCGCTGGACCGCACGACCAGCCCCAAAGCATGTGCCCCGCCTTCGGCGCTCTGCGGGTCGGACTGCGCATGCGCCGCACTGCGACCATTTTGTCGGGTTCAGCCTGCTGCGTGTACGGCCTGACATTCACCTCACATTTTTACGGTGCCAAGCGCAGCGTCGGCTATGTCCCCTTCAACTCGGAAAGCCTGGTGACCGGCAAACTATTTGAAGACATTCGGGAGTCGGTCTACAACCAGGCCGACCCAGCCAACTACGACGCCATCGTCATCATCAATCTGTGCGTACCCACCGCCAGTGGCGTCCCGCTGCAACTGCTGCCCAAAGACATCAACGGGGTGCGGATCATCGGCATTGATGTCCCGGGCTTTGGCGTGCCAACGCATGCCGAGGCAAAAGATGTGCTGGCCGGTGCGATGCTGAAATATGCCCGCGAGGAAATCATGGCTGGCCCGGTGCAGGCGCCGCGGACCGGTCGTTCCGACAAGCCCACCATCACGCTGCTGGGCGAGATGTTCCCAGCGGATCCCGTGATCATCGGCCGAATGTTGGAGCCCATGGGCATCGCGGCCGGACCGGTGGTGCCAACCCGTGAGTGGCGAGAACTGTATGCCGCACTGGACTGCGCCGCGGTGGCTGCCATCCACCCGTTTTACACCGCCAGCATTCGTGAGTTCGAACATGCCGGTCGGCCGATTGTCGGCTCAGCCCCTGTTGGCCATGACGGCACCGAAGCCTGGCTGCAAGCCATTGGCACTGTGGCCAATGTGCCGCAAGCCAAGATCGACATGGTGAAGAACATCATGCTGCCAGCCAT
>RFWA01000323.1 GCA_009922295.1 Betaproteobacteria bacterium | reverse complement strand
TGGCGATGCAGTTGATCTTCACCCCCTTCATCTGGCGCATGATGGAGCGCAAGAAGCGCGCGAGCTGAACCGGAGCCCTGCCATGACTGCCCTGCCCGCCAATACCGCCTTTGACCTGGTGATGTTCGACCTGGACGGCACGCTGATCGAGACCGCGCCCGAGATCTGCGACGCCGTCAACGACACCCTGCAGGCCCTGGCCCTGCCGCTGGTGTCGCAAACCCAGGTGAACGACTGGATCGGCCACGGCACCCGCACCCTGCTGGTGCAGGCCCTGGCCTGGAGCCAGGGCCTGACCGAGGCGCAGGTGCGCGCCTCAGACAGCCTGGCCAGTGCAGCCGCCGTGTTTGACCAGCACTACCAGGCCCGCTGCGGCACACGCAGCCAGCTCTACCCGCAGGTGCGCGAGACCCTGGTGGCGCTTCGCAACCAAGGCGTCAAGCTGGCTGTGGTGACCAACAAAGAGGGCCGCTACACGGCCACCGTGCTGAACGCCCACCAGCTCATGCCGCTGCTGGACCGCGTGGTCAGCGGCGACACCCTACCCACCAAAAAACCTGACCCGGCCGGCATTGCCAGCTGCCTGGCCGAATTCGGCGTGGCCCCGGCGCGGGCGCTGTTTGTAGGCGACTCCAGCATTGACGTGGCCACGGCGCGCAACGCCGGGGTGCCGGTGTGGGCCCTGCCCTACGGCTACAACATGGGCCAGCCGATTGCCGCCTGCGCGCCGGACCGCATCATCGCCAACTGCTCAGCGCTACTGAATGCATAGCTACTAACCCAATAGCTACGGGGCTTAGGGCCTGATTTCTTATAAATTTTTTGGAGTTTGCGATGGCTTTTGTTTCCCTGCGCCAGGTGCTGGACCACGCCGCCGAACACGGCTACGGCGTACCGGCCTTCAATGTCAACAACCTGGAGCAGATCCTGGCCATCATGGAGGCGGCGCAGGAGACCGACAGCCCGGTCATCCTGCAGGCCTCGGCCGGCGCGCGCAAGTACGCGGGCGAGGCCTACCTGCGCCACATGATGCTGGCGGCGGTGGAAACCCACCCTGACATCCCGGTGGTGGTGCACCAGGACCACGGCGCCTCGCCTGCGGTGTGCATCCAGTCGATCCGCTCCGGCTTCACCAGCGTGATGATGGACGGCTCGCTGATGGAAGACGCCAAGACCCCCGCCAGCTACGACTACAACGTGGCAGTGACCCGCCAGGTCTGCGCCATGGCCCACGCGATTGGCGTGTCGGTCGAGGGTGAACTCGGCTGTCTGGGCTCGCTGGAAACCGGGGACGCCGGCGAAGAAGACGGCTCTGGCGCCGAAGGCAAACTGACCCACGACATGATGCTGACCGACCCGGTGCAGGCACGCGACTTTGTGCAGCAAACTGGCGTAGACGCACTGGCGATTGCCATTGGTACCAGCCACGGCGCCTATAAGTTCACCCGCAAACCCACCGGCGACATCCTGGCGATGGACCGCATCGCCGCCATCCATGCCGAGCTGCCCAACACCCACCTGGTGATGCACGGCTCCAGCAGCGTGCCGCAGGAGTGGCTGGAGATCATTCGCCAGTTTGGCGGCGATATCAAAGAGACCTACGGCGTGCCAGTTGAAGAAATCCAGCGCGGCATCCGCAGCGGCGTGCGCAAGGTCAACATCGACACCGACATCCGCCTGGCCATGACCGGCGCCATGCGCCGCGCCTTCGCCCAGCAACCCTCCGAATTCGACCCCCGCAAAGCCCTGGTCGCTGCCAAAAACGCCGCCCGCGGCATCGTCAAAGCCCGCTTCGAGGCCTTCGGCTGCGCTGGCCACGCGTCAAACATCAAACCGGTGGCGCTGGAGGCGATGGCTGGGCGGTACAAGGGTTGAGCCGCTTGGTTTTTTTCGCTGACATAGTTCGTTGAGACCTTGGGGGGGCCGGCGGTCCGGGTGTCCGTTCTCCGGCCCACGCTCGCGCCCTAAGCTGTTGGCAAACTAGCATTCGCTCGTCAACACCTTGGTTGGTGAGTAAATTCTGTGGCAAGCGCGAATGGGGCCTGCGCCCGGACACCCAAACCACCAGCCCAACAGCGGTTTGGCGCGGCATGAACAGCCAAAGCACCACCACGCCCATCTCGGTGGGCGGTGGGGTTCGCGGGCGCAGGCCCCATTCGCGGTTGCCCACCCGGCGGCCAACCAAACATCGCATTGACGCAACAACTGCAACACACCCAAGACGGTGATCCGCGAGCGTGGGCCGGAGAACGCGAACCACGCCGCCCGCCAACGCGAGGTAGCAGCCCAACAGCGCCAGTATGCTGACCGCCAGTGTGGGGTAGTCACCAGCAAGTCGGAGTTCATCCGCCTCCCAAGGTACTGGCCTCGTAGCGCTTTGAACCTTTAGGTTAGCGAAGACCGTTGGCAAGCAAGCGGCCTGGGTATCCGTCCTCCGGCCCAACAGCGGTTTGGCGCGGGCTATGGCCCCCAGATGCGGGAGACTGCGTTAGGGGACCTTGCGGAGTTGGCCTAGGCGAGTGCGATGGAGATGGTCATTAGCTCAAAGGAATTGCTGTTTATAGTGAAAATATTGCACTATACTAAAATCGATGAACACGATTTACCGCACCGGAAAAATGAAAATTTCGGTGTATGCAGACCATGCGCCAGTGCACTTTCATGTGCGCACGCCAGACGGTGACAGTGCGGTTGATCTGGCCACAATGGCTGAGCTGGCGGGCTGCGCCAACCGCAAGCTGCTGGCCAAAGCGATCGTTTGGGCGCTTGCCAATAAGACACTGATACAAGCCGAGTGGGACAAACTTAACGGAGCATGAAAATGCGTGAAAAAACACCCCGAATTACCAGCGCCACGGCGCAAGGCGGCCTGTGCGTCGCAGTTGTCTTTGAGGACGGTTGGCGCGCTGATGTTGACCTGGCAGGGTTTGTGGCCCGGTTCAAGAGCCTCAAGCCTTTGAGCGACGCAGCCCTGTTTGCCCGTGTCACCGTGGAGGAATGGGGCAGCGGGCTGACATGGGACGATGAAGGCCCGCTGTCGATTGCGGCCACCACGGTGTACCGGCTGGCCTCCGAGCAGGCGGGCGACCCGGCCCGCAGTTTTGACGCCTGGATGATGCAGCACGGGTTTTCTGCCACCAAGGCCGCTGATGTTCTGGGAATGAGCCGGCGCAATGTGATCAACTACCGCTGACGGCCATCAGTGTGCCGCCGCTGCCCCCGACTAGATCCAAAGCGCCATCACGCAAATCTCGGTGGGCGGTGGGGTTCGCGGGCGCAGGCACCATTCGCGGTTGCCCACCCGGCAGCCAGCCAAACCGGGCGTTGACGCAGCAACCTCAAGCCACCAAAGACAGTCACCCGCGAGCGTGGGCCGGAGAACGCGAACCACGCCGCCC
>RFWA01000322.1 GCA_009922295.1 Betaproteobacteria bacterium | reverse complement strand
TGGTCTTGCCCTCGGGGATCACCTTTTTAACGATGCTGTAGGTGTCTTGCGTCTCGATGTGAAACGGCACACCCAGTTGCTTCAGGTAAGCCGGCAGGATGTGGTCGGGAAAGCCGGGCTGCTTTTGGTCCAGATTGACGGCAATCAGCTCAAAGTCAATCGGCGCGCGGGCCTTGAGCTTGAGCAAAATGTCCAGCATGCCGTAACTGTCCTTGCCACCCGACACACACACCATCACCCGGTCGCCGGCCTCAATCATGTTGAAGTCCACAACCGCCTGCCCCACCTGGCGGCACAGGCGTTTTTCCAGCTTGTGGGTTTCGCGCTCGATTTTGAGAGCCCGGCCCGGCTCAGGCGCCAGGGCAGGGGCTTCGTTGTCTATCCAAACGGCATTCATGGTGGGCTTTCTTGGGTCACCACCGACCGGTTTCGACCCGGATGGCAACTTCACAATCGTCAAAAATCTCAAGCTTGGCAATTTTCACGCGCACGCCCTGTACGCCAGGCAACTGCATCAGCCGGTTGGCCAATTTGCCGATCAGGGTTTCGAGCAGATTCACATGCTCGGCCGTGCATTCGTCAATGATGATCTTGCGCACCTTGCGGTAATCCAGCACGTGGTTGATCTCGTCGTTGCGCGGCAGCAGGGGCTGCGCGCCCAAGCTGAGTTCTGCGTCAACCTGGATCGGCTGGGGCGCGAGCTTCTCCGATTCGAGGATGCCCAGGCTGGCCTCAAAGCGCAGGCCGGTGAGCGTGAGGGTTTGGTTACCCGTTGTAGCGGTCATAGGGGTAAACCTTTTATGCGAAACACTTCGACCCCTACCCCTTCGCAATCCGGGTAGACGTCGGGCTTGCAGGTGGACAGGCGCACCGCCTGGACCTGCGGGTGGGCCAACAGGGTGGCGGCCAATTCGTCGCACAGGGTTTCCTGCAACTCAACATGGCCGCGCTGTACCCGCTCGGCGATCACGTGGCGAACAAAGTCGTAGTCCACCACCTCGGCCAGTTGGTCAGACTTCGGGGTGGAGTCGCTGTAGGGCACAAACAGCTCCACATTGAAGACCAGCCGCTGGGCCACGCCCTTTTCGAAATCATGGGCGCCAATGTGCACCGGCAACACATGGTTGCGCAGGAACAGCCTGCGGCAGCTCAAGGCGAGATGGGTCAGCGGGTCATGGGGCAAATGGTGATCAACCATGAGCAGGTTCCTGATTCAGGGCTTCCACCACAAACATCACATCGCGGGGCAGCGGCACCAGGTGCTGGCCGTTGTCCACCGTCAAGGTCCGCTCAAAAACATCAGTCCTGGCGCCACGCCGCAGACGCGCAGCGCAGGTGCCAGGGCCTGGGCCTGCAGGGCCACCGCCCGCTCCAAAGCCAGCTTGCTCACGGTGTAAGAAAAGTAATCGGGGTTCAGATTGAACACCTTCTGGTCCAGCACATGGATCACGCTGCGAAGGCCGGCCGGCTCCTGCGGCGGCGTCTTGGCCAGGCTTTGCGCCATCAGGCCGGCCAGCGCCAGAGGGGCCAGCAAATTCACCTCCAACTGACTACGCGCGCCGGCCTCATCCATGGCCGCCGCGCTGTCGGGCTCGAAGCTGGAAGCGTTATTCACCAGCGCGTGCAGGGGCCCGGTTTCGGCCAGGATCGTGTCCATCAGGCGTCGCCGAGCCTCGGCGTCAGCCAGGTCAGCCTGGATAGTGCGCGCCTGCACCCCCAGCTGGCGCAGCTCGGCGCACAGGGCCTGGGCCAGGTCCGCCGAGCGCTGGTAATGGCACCAGACCTGCCAGCCGGCCTGGGCAAACTGCCGGCACAGCAGGGCACCCAAGCGCTGCGAGCCGCCGGTTACCAGAACGTGCTTGGGCATAGGCCGCCTGTCGCAATAAAGCTGACTGTTAACATCAATTGAACTATGAATGAACTGCCCGACGAAGAGGTTTCGCCCGGTCTGCGCCGAATTATCGGGGATGCGCTGGCTGCCGATGACGGCTGGATCGGCTTTGACGCCTTCATGTCGCTGGCTCTCTACGCGCCGGGCCTGGGCTATTACGCCCGCGACAGCCTGAAGTTTGGCACCCTGCCCTACCAGCGTGAGGGCGGGCGGGCGGTGGCGGGCAGCGATTTTGTCACCGCACCCGAAATATCCCCTTTGTTTGGCCAAACGCTGGCCGCGCAACTTCAGCAAGCACTGCAGCAGACGCAAACCGACACCCTTTGGGAGTTTGGCGCGGGCTCGGGTGCGTTGGCGCTGCAGCTGCTGAGCAGTTGGGCCCAGCAGGGCCAGCCCTTGCCGCAGTACCGCATCGTCGAGCTCTCAGCCACGCTGCGGGCCCGGCAGCAGGCCACTCTGGCCGCATTTGTCGGGCAGGTGCAATGGGTCGACGCCCTGCCCGCGCAACTGACGGGCGTGCTCTTGGGCAACGAGGTGCTGGATGCGATGCCGGTCAAGCTGTTGGCCCGTATCGGCGGCGCCTGGTTTGAGCGCGGCGTAGCGGCCGCCCCAGCTGGCCCCGGCTGGGCTTGGCAAGACCGCCCCACCGAGCTGCGGCCCCCCATTGAGATTACCGGCGAACACGACTACCTCACAGAGATTCACCCGCAGGCCGAGGCCTTTATCCGCACACTGGCCGAGCGGTTGGTGGCCGGTGCGGCTTTTTTCATTGACTACGGCTTTCCCGAGCACGAGTACTACCACCCGCAGCGGCACATGGGTACGGTGATGTGCCACCGTGCGCACCAGGCTGACCCTGACCCACTGGTGCTGGTCGGGCACAAGGACATCACCGCCCACGTCAATTTCACCGGCATCGCCCTGGCCGCGCAAGAAGCCGGGCTGACGGTGCTGGGCTATTGCAACCAGGCGCGCTTTTTGATCAACTCCGGGATAGGCCCCAGGCTGGACGCAGCACCCCTGGCCCAGCGGGCCCAGGCCCAGCACCTGCTGATGGAGCACGAGATGGGCGAACTGTTCAAGGTGATCGGCCTGGGCCGGGGCCAGCCCTGGGACCCACTGGGCTTTGCCCAAGGCGACCGCACCCATACCCTTTAAGCCCGTCTAAGCCCATGCAACCCCATCCAACCCCGAACAAGGCCCATCCATGATCCGCTGGCTGCTGGTGATTTTTTTGGTCTTGATGTTCATCAATGCCCTGACCCCCTGGGTGCGCAAACTGGGGGTCGGCAAACTGCCTGGCGACTTGCGCTTCAAAGTATTTGGCCGCGAGCTGTTTCTGCCCTTCACCAGCACCATTTTGCTCAGCCTGCTGGCGGCGGCGTTGGCGCGGTTTTTGTGAGATCAGCAGGGAGATATTGGCGAGCCGAGGAGGCCGACTGGCTGCTGCCGCTCGTGTCCTCCGCCCTGCGGGCTCCCCCTTGACCTCGCTGCAACAGCCAATCGACCCCCTC
>RFWA01000321.1 GCA_009922295.1 Betaproteobacteria bacterium | reverse complement strand
AGTTACTACACCTTCTACCTGATCGACAAGTTCGGCGTCACGGTGTCAGGCGCGCAAATGTACCTGTTCTTGTTCCTGTTTTCAGTGGCGGTTGGGACGCTAGTGGGCGGCTTGGCGACCGACCGCCTAGGGCTTAAGCCGGTGATCTGGCTGTCCATTCTGGGCGCCGCGCCGTTCACCCTGATGTTGCCTTATGCCAGCCTGGGCTGGACCGCCATCTTGACGGTGCTGATTGGCCTGATTACCGCTGCCTCGTTTTCCGCCATCATTGTGTTTGCCCAGGAGCTGATGCCAGGTCGGGTTGGACTGGTGGCGGGGCTGTTCTTTGGGCTGGCTTTTGGTATTGGCGGGCTGGGTGCCGCGCTGCTGGGCTGGATCGCGGATCAGACCAGCATCCCCACGGTCTACCAGCTGTGCTCTTTTATCCCGCTGATCGGCCTGTTGACAGCGTTTTTGCCGAACCTCCCCGATAACAAAGCGAAGTAAGCTGTCAGGGCCCAGCCCAAACGCTTGCTGCATTGAATGACGACAGCACATCGTGCTGGGCCGAGAAGCCCAGCTCGGCCCGAGCGCAGCGAACGTCAAAGGGTTGTGTGCGTTGGTACGGGAAACCGGCAAAGCCGGTGTCGGGTAAGGCAAGGTCTTCAAAAATAAGTTCGGGGCGCACTTGGCCGGCTGCGGCTACAAAATCACCAAAGCTCGCTAACTGGCCGCTGCCGATGGTGTAAACCCGCGACGGTAAGGCCGTGGCATCGAGCGCGGCCACATTGGCGGCGGCGGCGTCTCGCGCGTCGATGAAGTCATCACCCCCAGACCACAGCAACAAGGGGTCGGTCACCACCACCCGGCCATTGACGGCACCCTGGCCCAGCAGCGTGGCCAGCAAGCGGCCAGGCACCGAGTTGTTAGGCCCCGCCCACAGGCCCAGCACCGCCGAGTAGCGCAGGATGGCCACGGACAGGCCGAACTGGTCGGCGTAATGCTGGGTGAAGTACTCCGCGGCCAGTTTGCTGGCGGCGTACAGGCTGCCCGGGCGCTCGCTGACCGCATGAAAGGCAAAGTCCTCGCTGATCGGGTTCGTCTGAGGCCGGCGAAATGTCGGGTAGTACAGCGTGGTGGACGAGGCCAGTACAAAGCGGCGCACGCCGCAGGCGCGGGCGGCCTCCAGCAGATTGACGGTACCGCCCAAATTGACGTCGGCAGCCAGTGTGGGCGTTTGGCGGATCGCCATGCTCAGAGCAGCGGCGGTGTGCACGACCGCCGTGATGCGGTGTTGTTGCAGCAGGGCCAACATGGCGGCTCGGTCGCAGACATTGCCGCTGACGACCGTGACTTGCTCAAGAGGCAATACCGAACCGATCAATACGGGCATCGGCTGCAAGTCCAGCAGCACCACCGGCTCGCCGCGCGCAGCCAGCAGCGCCGCCGTCTGGCAGCCTATCAGCCCGGCGCCGGTGACAAGCGTTGCCATAGCGGCCTTCAGTCCTCGCTGAAAACTTGGTGGTAGACCCTGCCCTGGAACAGGCCCATCACGGCGCCGATCTGTTGGCGCACGGCCTGGCGTGTGGGGCTGGCCAGCGCTGCGTTCATGGCGTCCGGGCTGTCAAAGTACAAATCAAACACCATGTAGACCGGTGGTGTGCCGTCGTCGGCCTGTACCAGGCGGCGCAGCTTGACCTGGCGGATGCCGGGGTAGGTGCCAATGGCGGCCAGCACCGGGCCGGCCATTTGGGCGTCGAATTGCTGGCGGTCGGCGGCCGGGATGCTGCCTTCCAAAATGGCGGAACGGACAATCATCGGGTGGTCTCCTGGGGTAGTTGGGGTGCCATCAGGCGGGCGGTGGCATCGCTGGTGGCCACCAGGTGCTGCGTCATCAGGGCAACCGCCTGCGCAGCGTCTCGGCGCAGCACGGCGTCCATCACGGCTTGGTGTTCGGCATTGACATCGCGCACCTGAGCCTGGCTCTCCAGGTGGTGCAGGATGCGGATTTTGCGGTAGCGCTCGGACTGGTCAACCAGCTGGCCGTGCAGCCGCAGCAGCCAGGGTGAGCCGCAGCCCGCCACCAGCGCGTGGTGAAAGCTGCGGTGGCGCAGCTCCCAGAGGCTGGCGTCGGCCATGGCGGCCGGGTCATTGGGCAGGGGGGTGCGCGACAGGCGGTGAAAGGCCGCCACGATGTCGCCCTCCCAGTCGGCGCCGCCCAGTTGCATGGCCATGGGCAGCATGGTGGATTCGAGCGCGGTACGGGCCACGGTCAAGTCGCGCAGTTCGGCCACAGACACCGGAGCCACGGCAAAGCCACGCTGGGCGTCGTTCACCACCATACCCTCTGCCGACAGGCGCTGCAGCGACTCGCGCAGGGGGCTTAGCCCCAAGCCATAGCGCGCCTGCAGTTCTTTGGTCCGCAGGCGCTCACCTGGCGCCAGCGTGCCACTCAGGATGTCCCGCCGCAGCAGGTCTTGCGCCTGGTTGGCCAGGGTTCGGGCGTTGGCCGCGTCGTCCTTAGCGGTGTGTGAGCTGATTGCCATGCTTGTGCGGTGAGGTGAATAGTGGTTTATACCAAAACAAAAGACGTTTTATTTTATTCATAAATAAATAATTTATGTTGACAATGATTATTTATGCTGAATAGAATGCGTTGCAGACCCGTCAAATCGTCCGTCGGGTCAACCACTTATGCCATGGAGCCCCGCCACATGTTTGCACTCGCTACCGTCAAATACCAGGGTCAGGCCTTGGGATGTCTGGAGCTGGATGGCCGCTATTTCCCGCTGTCGGTCCTGGCTCAACGGGCCGGTTTGGCCGACCTGCCCAGCAGCGTGATCGGTCTGTTCGATGATTGGGCAACGCACGGCGCTCAATTGCCCGCACTGCTGCCCTACTGCGAGCCTTCCATGAGCCTGGCGGCGGACCAGGTGCGGGTGCTGGCACCACTGCTGTACCCCGGCAAAATTTTGTGTGCTGGTGCCAATTACTTTGATCACTTGGCCGAAATGGGCATGCCTGGGGCCAAAAAAGAAGAACAACGCCTGTTCTTTTTCATGAAGCCGCCGCGCAACGCGGTGGTGGGCCCAGGCGACACCGTGCACATGCCCCTGGGCACCAAAGCGTTTGATTGGGAGATCGAACTCGCTGCGGTGATTGGCAAAACCGCGCGCAATGTGTCCGTGGCTGACGCCCTGTCGCACGTGGCCTTTTACACGGTGGCGATTGATTTCTCAGCGCGTGACCACAACCGCGCGCCCGAAACCTTTTACAAGCTCGACTGGGTCGCCGGCAAGGCCAACGACACCTGCTGCCCGCTGGGGCCCCGCCTGATCCCGGCCAGTGCCGTGGCCGACCCTCAAAACCTTGGCCTCAAGCTGTGGGTGAATGGCGAGCTCAAACAAAACGGCCGATCCAGCGACATGATTTTTTCAGTG